>JAFKJZ010000311.1 GCA_017305815.1 Hyphomicrobiales bacterium | reverse complement strand
GATCTTCCAGATCTGGGCGCTCGACCGCGCGACGCGGCGCTGGCGTGTCGACATGATGATCGAGCCGGGAACGCCCACCGAGTGGGTCTGCAAGCGCGACAGCCGCATCCGGCAGCCTCGTGCGGAAATGGTGGCGGTCACGGCCGACGGACTGCCCTATCTGAAGCCGGCCGCGATCCTGCTGTTCAAGGCCAAGCACCGGCGCACCAAGGACGAGGCCGAATTCGCCCGCGCCTTGCCGAAGCTTCCGGCCGACGAGCGCGTCTGGCTGCGCGACAGCCTGTGCCTGCTCCACCCCGGCCATGACTGGATCGCCGCGCTCTAGGAGCTGGCGGCTCACGCGTGAAAGCGGCGGCGGTACTCGACCGGCGACAGGCCGACGATGCGCGCAAACACCTTCCGGAACGCACCGGGATCGCCATAACCGACCTCCCAGGCGATCTGGTCGACCGACAGGGCGCTGAACTGCAGCGATTCGCGCGCGCGGTTCACCTTGAGCTGCTGCAGGTATTCCGTCGTCGTCAGTCCGGTCGCCTTGCGGAAGCGGCGCAGGAAGGTCCGCTGCTCCAGCCCCGCCCGCGCCGCGAGATCCTCCAGCGATGCATCCCTGGCGCCGAGGCCGTGCAGCCAGTGCTGCGCCTGCAGGACCGCGCGGTCGCCATGCTCCAGCGGCGGCACGAAGGTGCTGTAATAACGCTGCTCGCGGCCGGGCGGATCGACCAGCAGGGTCCGCGCCGTGTCCAGCATCACCTCCGAGCCCAGATAGCGGTCGACCAGCTTGAGGCCAAGGTCGGTCCAGGCCATCAGCCCGCCAGCGGTGATGATGTCGCCCTCGTCGATGATCAGGCGATCGAGATCGAGGCGGGCGTCGGGAAAGCGCTGGCGGAAGCGCTCGCCGAGAACCCAATGTGTGGTTACAGCGCGGCCCGACAGCAGGCCCGTCTCGCCGAGCAGGAAGATGCCGGCGCAAACCGAAACCAGCGTGCCGCCAGCCGCGTGAAACCCCCGCATCCACGCCGCATAGGGCGCCGCCACGGCCGCCTCGATGGGACCGAGCAGGCTCGGGACGACGATGAGGGCGGCCGGCTCCCCGGTCGCTCCTTCCGGCGCCGAATCGAAGACACGGACGACCGGGCCGCCGGGCGCGTCCTGTCGCCAGTGCGACACACGGATCGGCTCTGCGTCGACCTTGCCGAGGCGCAGCGCCGCCCGGTTCGCCACGGCGAACAGGTCACCAAGGCCGAGCACCGCCGCCATCTGCGCGTCGGGATAGAGCACTAGCCCGATTTCAGTCGAACGCGCCGCCATTTGTCGGAATCGCCCCGAAGATTGTCGATTTCGCCAGTTTAGCGCGAGGCCGCCTGCCTGCATATTCTCCTCGTCTTTCAACAACGCGTCAGGAACTCCGCCATGAGCCAGCGCGCCCTCATCATCGTCGACCTCCAGAACGACTACTTCCCGGATGGCAACTTCCCCCTCGACGGCATCGACGCCGCCGCCGCCAATGCGGCGAAGGTGCTGGAGGCGGCGCGGCGAAGCGGCGACACGGTAATCCATGTCCAGCACCACTCGCAGGCGCCGAACGCGCCCTTCTTCGTGCCCGGCACGCGCGGCGTCGAGATCCATGCCGCCGTTCGCCCAGCCGAAGGAGAGGCGGTGGTGACGAAGAATTACCCCAACTCGTTCCGCGCCACGACGCTGAAGGAGCTGCTCGACCGGAACGGAGTCGAGGACGTCGTCATCGTCGGCGCCATGAGCCACATGTGCATCGCCGCGACGGGCCGGGCCGCCGCCGATTTCGGCTATCGCACCACCGTCATCCATGACGCCTGCGCCACCCGGGCGCTGGAGTTCAACGGGACCGTCATCCCGTCGGCGCAGGTCCACGCGGCCAACATGGCCCCGCTCGCCTTCGGCTATGCCAAGGTGATCCCGGCCGCCGAGCACCTCGCCGGCTGACCGACGACCAGGGCCGCGGAATTGATGCGGCGACATTCCGAACCTCCTGTAGATTGATGACGCAGCGTCATGCATCGCATGGAGGTTCGGAATGCCAGCCTTCGACAAGCCGCTCGCCTCGTTGCCGGGCCGGGAGCGCATCGTCCGCAATTCGCATGGCGGACAGGTCTTCATCCACGCGACCGCCGCCGAGACGGCCGGCGCGCTCGGCATGTGGGAGACCTTCTCCGCGCCCGGCACGGGGCCGCACTGGCCCACGCACACGCGAGAGCCCGAGGTCTTCCGCGCCATCAGCGGCCGCTACCGCCTCTGGTGCGGCGACACCGTGGTGGAGGCGGAACCCGGCGCGACGATCACGCTGCCGCCCTATGTGCCGCATTGCTGGCGCAACATCAGCGACGTGCCCGGGCGCATGCTGGCGATCGTCACGCCGGGCGGCTTCGAGCAATTGTTCATCGAGCTGGAACGAAGGGGCGCGACATCGGACGCCGACGTATTGGCAATCGAGACCGCGCTCGGGATCGTCGACAGTGGCCTGCAGGGCGCCGCTCGCCCGGATCCCTGACGGACGGCACCGCGATGCCTGTCGCGCGCCCATCTCGCTGTCATGGAGATCTGGCAGGAGCAGCGGCAGGACCGCGCGACGCCGACATCCGGCTTCGCGCCCGAGATCGAAGGACGACAGATGGCTGCCCAGGACGACAGGACGCTCAATTTCTACACACGCGAGGCGGCCGCCTATACCACGCGGGTCCAGGGAGCGAGCGAGCGCCGGCTGCTTGGCTTCCTCGCCCATCTGCCGGCCGGCGGCCCCGTGCTCGAACTCGGCTGCGGCGCCGGACAGGACAGCCAGTTCATGATCGCCCGCGGCTTTGCCGTCCGCCCCACGGACGGCACGCCGGAAATCGCGCAGGCGGCGGAGCGGCGGCTCGGCATCCCGGTCGCCACCCTGCTCTTCGACGAACTCGACGAAAGTGAAACCTGCGACGGCATCTGGGCCAATGCCTGCCTGCTGCATGTGCCCCGGGCCGACCTGGCCGCCATCCTCAAGCGGATCCATGCCGCGCTGAAGCCGGGCGGCGTGTTCCATGCGAGCTTCAAGGCCGGCCGGGCGGAAGGCCGCGACCAGTTCGACCGCTACTACAATTACCCATCCGAAGCCTGGCTGCGCGAGCTCTATGGCGCCTTCGATTGGGAGATAGCGATCGAGGCCGGCTTCGGCAGCGGCTTCGACAACAAGCCGACCGACTGGCTCTACGTAACCGCCATCAGGGCCGGCTGACGCCGGCGCGATCGGCGGCCCTCAGCCCTCGTCAATCGAACGAATGACCCGCGCCGGATTGCCTCCGACAAGCGTATTCGCGGGAACGCCCTTCGTGACAACGGACCCCGCCGCGACGACCGCGTTCTCGCCTATCGTCACGCCGCCGATGATCGTGACGCCTGCGGCGATCCAGACGTTTCGCTCGATGACGATCGGCTTTGCGATGACTCCATCGCGTCGGTCGGAAGCGGCGATCGGATGGCCGGAGGTGAGGATGCTCACATTCGGCCCGATCATCACGTCATCCGCGATATACAGGCCGCCGAGGCCGTAGAACGTGCAGTTCTGATTCACGAAGACATTGCGCCCCACTTGGATCCCGTCGCCGTCGGCGGAATAGAACGGCGGGATCAAAACAAAGCTGTCGTCTACCTTCCTGCCGATGAGGTCGCTGAACAGCGCCCGGACTTCCCCGGCATCGTCATAGGTCAGGCGATTGATGCTGGCGGTGATCGCCATCGCCCTCCTGACATTCGCTGCCATCGCCGCCGATTCCGGCGTTCCCCGGTGTATCCGCTTGATGTCGCCCTCATTCGCCATGCGCGGTGACCTTCGATTAGGGGGGCGGCTTACACGAAGGGCGGAGCCATGGCCCCGCCCT
>JAFKJZ010000310.1 GCA_017305815.1 Hyphomicrobiales bacterium | reverse complement strand
GGCACGCAACGGCCGTTGTTGTCGCGCACCATCGGCGGGCGGCACTCACCCTGCGGCGGAACGCAACGGCCGTTGAAGTCGCGCACCATCGGCGGGCGGCACTCACCCTGCGGCGGAACGCAACGGCCGTTGAAGTCGCGCACCATCGGCGGGCGGCATTCGCCCTGCGGCGGAACGCAACGGCCATAGCGGTCCATGAACAGCGGCGGGCGGCAGCCGACCGGCGGCACGCAACGACCGTTGCGATCCATGAACATGGGCGGGCGGCATCCCTGCGGAGGCAGGCAGCGACCGTCGCGCGTCATGAACATGTCCGGCGGGCAACGCTGCGGGATGCACTGGCCACGGACGTAGATTTCGTCACGCGGGCAGCCGCAATAGCCGTTGGGCATGCGGACCAGATCCGGCGGGCAGCGCCAGGGAATGCAGCGCCCGTCGACGAAGGTCTCGTAACGCTCGCAATGAATCGGCGGGGGAAGGCAGGTGCCGTTCAGACGGATCATGTCCGGCGGGCAGCCGATAGAGACACAGTAGCCATCGCGGAAGCGCGTTCCTATCGGGCAACTGGGCGGCAGCAGGCAGGTATCGCCGACCAGGAACGTTCCGACCGGGCAACCGAGCAGCACCGGTGGCGGCGGGGGAAGCGGTTCCGAGAAACGCGGCGGCGGCGGCGGCGCTACAACGCGGCGACCGGGCACCGGCGCGGCCTCGCAGGGCAGCGTGACGACGGCGCCCATATGGCCCGAGAATGACCTGTCGCCCGGCTTGTCGCCATAGGCGATGAACCAGCTGTTGGTCGGCGGCGCGTTGGTGGGCAGCACAAGCTGGGTGTCGTTGCCCTGCAGGCCGTCCACGGGTTCGACGGAAGGCGCATCGCCCAGAAGCTGCTCGCCGGTCGACCAGAGCGTGACGGCGCAGGCGTTCATCTGGATGCGGCCGCTGGAATCATAGCCGCGGCCGAGGGCGACGCCGCCATCGGCATTGCGGTAGTCCGGCAGTTGGCCAACGGCATATTGCTCGGGCACCGGCTGCCACAGGCCAGGCTCGGAATCGACCCGCGTCTTCGCGCGGAAACGCAGCACGCGGCTGTTGCCGCCCTCCGCGACGTTGGTGAAATCATAGGCGCCGGTCGGCGGCGCGCGTTCGGCCACATAGAGCAGGCCGCGATTGTCGAAGGCTATGGAGGACACCTCCATGCCCGGGCCAAGCGCCTCCACGGCGGTCTCGAAGCGCGCATCACGGGCAAAAGAGCCGTCGCGGTTGATGCCGACGGACCAGATCTCCGGCCCGGCGGCGACGGAATAGAACAGGCGGTCGTCCCGCATGGCGAGCGCGAAGACCAGGCGCTCGGGATCGGCATAGCCCCAGGTCGCCGGCTGCTCCGTATCGAAGGACTGGCTGGCGATATCGACGGTGACGGGGGTCAGCGGCGCCTCGGCCAGGCCGTTGGCGGGGCGGGCCTCCAGCCCGTGGTCAAAGGTGCCGCGGTCCGTGCCATCAAGGCTGAGCTTGTGGATCAGTCCGGTCGCGCGGTCGGCGGCGAAGATCTGCTGGCTGCGCGGGTCATAGGCGAGGCCTCCCAGCGAAGCGGCGGCGTTGACGCCCTCATCGCCGATATTGGCGAAGAGCGTGACCTGGCCGGTGGTGCCATCGACGCGCCAGATCGAGGTCGGGCCACCGCGCTGCGCCGCCGGGCCGAACTGGTTGGGAAGGAACTCGGCGCCCTGCAGGCCGTGCAGCAGCCGCTTGAAGCCGCCGCCCGATGCGTCTGCGAGGCCGATCGACAGACCATAGGCCGACGTCGCGGCGAGATAGATCGAGGGCGCCGGCGCATCGTCGAGCGCGACGCCGAACACCTGCCCGACCTGGCCGGCCTTGACCGTGAACGGCTGTCGATGACGCGAGCAGCGGGACCATCCGGCGGTATGACGAGATAATCGAGCGGGTCGGCGCCGTTCGGCGCCGGCCCCGTCGCCGCGCCCGAGAAGCCGGTAACGACGGCATCCTCGGGCCCGACGATCGCCTGTTGCGACTGGGCGCCTGCCGGATTGGCGGCGAAGCCCGCGCCGGCCAGCGACAGCAAAACGGCGCCCGATAGGCGCCGCATCCAGCTTCGTGATGAGAAAAATGCCGATTCCGCGCTGGCTTTGCACCGCGCCGTCATCGAGCCCGTAAACATGGTCGCCTCTCCCGGAACGTCGTCCGTGGCGCGGGCGCGGCCAAGCAGAGGTTAGAAGAGCCGCAGTCCCAGACACGAAGCAAGCTGATCTTCTTTGGCCGGAATCTACGCCACGGCAGAACTTCCAGCCAGCGGGAACATTATTAAGGCACGCGAAATTGTCAGTGACTGCCTTCACAGCGTCATGAAGAAAACGACACTGCAGGCAGTCAGTCGTTTCAAGGATATGTTTCAAGACATTCAGGAGCGAACGCCCATGAGCGAGATCCGGCACATCGTCTTCGACATCGGCAATGTCCTGCTGCGCTGGGATCCGGAGATCCCCTTCCGTCGCCTGATCCCGGACGACCGGGAGCGTCAGCGCTTCCTCGCCGAAATCTGCACGCATGACTGGAACCTGGAACAGGATCGCGGCCGCAGCTGGGCCGACGCCGAGACGGAGCTGATCGCGCAATTCCCGGAACAGGAAGCGCGGATACGGGCCTGGCGCGCCCACTGGCACGAGATGGTGCCGGGCTCGCTGGAGGAAACGCCCGGCATACTGGACCAGCTGATCTCGAACGGCCACGACGTCACCGCGCTGACCAACTTCGCCGAAGATACCTTCATCGAGGCGCAGGAGCGCTTTCCCTATCTGCGCCGGTTTCGCGGCGTCACGGTTTCCGGCCGCGTCGCGCTCGTGAAGCCCGAACCCGAGATCTACCGGCTGCACGCCGATACCTTCGGCCTGACGCCTGCGGCAACGCTGTTCTTCGACGACAACGCGGCGAATGTCGAAGGAGCGCGGGCGGCCGGCTGGCAGGCGGAGCAGTTCATCGACGCGGCGACAATGCGCGCCGACCTCGCCCGCCATGGCATCGAGCTCGATCGCATTGCGGTCGACGGCGTCCCGAACGCCTGACCCGCGCGCCCTCCCCTTACCCCGCCCGGTTGACAACGTCGCATCTCATGTAACATTATTTGTTTCATGAGATACGACAGCAGACTTTCGGGCGTCCTGCACGTCCTCCTCCACATGCTCGAGGCCGGCGAGCCGATCACCTCGGAGCGCCTCGCCGAGATGATGTCGACCAATCCGGTCGTCGTCCGCCGGATCATGGCCGGGCTGCGCGACGCCGGCTTCGTCCATTCGGAAAAGGGCCATGGCGGCGGCTGGACCGTCATCTGCGATCCCGCTGCAGTCACCCTCGACGACATCTACGTCGCCCTCGGGTCGCCGCCGGTCTTCGCGCTCGGCCATCGCTCCGAAAATCCGGCCTGCCTGGTCGAGCAGGCCGTCAACGCGTCGCTGGAAAGCGCCTTCCAGGAGGCCGAACAGCTCCTGATGGAGCGCCTCGGCGCCGTCACGCTGGCCGCCCTCGCAGCCGACTTCCACCAGCGCTACCTCGCCAGGCGCGGTACAGAGAAGGACATCAGCCATGCCTCATGACGCCATCATCATCGGCGGCAGCTATGCCGGGCTTTCGGCCGCCATGCAGCTCGCCCGCGCCGGGCGCTCCGTCTGCGTCGTCGACAGCGACACGCCGCGCAACCGCTTCGCCGCCGCCTCGCACGGCTTCTTCGGCCAGGACGGCGCCGCGCCCCGCGCCATGATCGCCCAGGCGCGCGAAAAGCTTCTCGCCTATCCGAACGTCCATTTCGTCGGCGGCACGGCGATCCATGCCCATGCGATTCCGGACGGCTTCGCCGTCGATCTCGGCATGGGCGAGACGCTTCAGGCCGCCAAGCTCGTCCTCGCCTTCGGCGTCGTCGACGAGCTTCCCGACATTCCCGGCCTCGCCGGCAAGTGGGGCAAGTCGGTGCTGCATTGCCCCTATTGCCACGGCTACGAGTTCAAGGGCCGGCGGCTCGGGGCCCTCAACGTCATGGAAAAGTCGGTGCACCAGGCGCTGATGCTGCCCGACTGGGGGCCGACGACCTTCTTCCTCAACGGCGGCGCGATGCCGGATGCCGATACGCTCGGCCAGCTGCAACACAGGAACGTCGCGATCGAACCGGCCAGGGTCGTGGCGCTGGAAGGAACGGAGACGGAATTGTCGGGGTTGCGGCTCGAGGATGGCCGCGTCGTCGCGCTCGATGCCATCTTCACCGGCTCGCGCACGCGGATGGCGAGCCCGATCGCCGAGCAGCTCGGCTGCGCCTTCGAGGAAGGTATTCTGGGGCCGGTGATCCTCACCGACGCCATGAAGATGACGACGGTTCCGGGCGTCTACGCCGCCGGCGACATCGCCCGCGGCATGCATAACGCCACCTTTGCCTCGGCGGATGGCGTCATGGCCGGAACCTCGGCGCACCAGGCGCTGATATTCGAACCGCTGGCGGCCTGATCCGACACACCAGCGGCCAAACAGGACACCGCGGGACCGGAGCCCCGCGGCGTCGGCTCAGCCTCCGGCTGCAGCCAGTTCGTCGCGGACGACCTTGCGGAGATCGTCGATCGAGGTCAGCCGTCCGTTGTGGTGGACGTGCCAGAAGGTCCAGCCGTTGCAGGCGTCGAAACCCTGCACCAGCGCGCCGACGCGGTGGATCGAGCCCACCAGCGCACCCGCCTCCAGCGAACCGTCGGCCCGGACGCGGGCCTGGTGGCGACCGCGGGAATCGGTCAGCACGGCGCCCGGAACGATCAGTCCGCGCTCCAGCAGCGTGCCGAACGGAATGCGCGGCTCGGCGCGCTTGCCCTTCAGCAGTTCCAGGGCGGCGGCCGGCGCCGTCTCGACCGCGTCGATGCGGGCGCGGGCGGCGTCGATATAGGTCTGCTCGCGCTCGACGCCGACGAAATGACGGCCGAGACGCTTGGCGACGGCGCCGGTGGTGCCGGAGCCGAAGAACGGATCGAGAATGACATCGCCGGGCTTGGACGAGGCGAGCATGACGCGGGCCAGCAGCGCTTCCGGCTTCTGGGTCGGATGGACCTTCTGGCCGTCCTCGCCCTTCAGCCGCTCGCCGCCGGTGCAGATCGGCAGCAGCCAGTCGGAGCGCATCTGGACGTCATCGTTGAAGGCCTTCATGGCCTCGTAGTTGAAGGTGTATTTCGAGCCCTGCCCGCGCGACGCCCAGATCATCGTCTCATGCGCGTTGGTGAAGCGCTTGCCGCGGAAGTTCGGCATCGGGTTGGCCTTGCGCCAGACGACGTCGTTCAGGATCCAGAAGCCGAGGTCCTGCAGCATCGCGCCGACGCGGAAGATGTTGTGATAGGAGCCGATGACCCAGAGCGCGCCATCCGGCTTCAGGACGCGGCGCACGGCCAGCAGCCAGGCGCGGGTGAAGGCGTCATAGGCCTCGAAGCTGTCGAACTTGTCCCAGTGATCGTCGACGGCATCGACGACCGAATGGTCCGGGCGGGTCAATCCGCCTTCGAGCTGCAGGTTGTAGGGCGGGTCGGCGAAGACGAGGTCGACGGATGCCGACGGCAGCTTCTCCAACGCGGCGACGCAATCGCCCTTGATGATGGTGTCGAGCCAGGGTGCCTGGTTCGCGATCTCGGCCGGCTTCCGCGCAAGTGCCTTCATTTTCCCAACTCCCCGACGCAACAAAACATGCGCCTATGGTTAGCGAACAGGGTGAAGGACCCGTTACGAAGCATGGTTAATCAATTC
>JAFKJZ010000309.1 GCA_017305815.1 Hyphomicrobiales bacterium | reverse complement strand
GGTCGTATTCGCCTGGCTGATGCCGATGAACGAATTCATGATGCCCCAGACGGTGCCGAACAGGCCGATGAAGGGCGAGAGCGAGCCGACCGTCGCCAGCACGGCGGTGCCGCGGATCATCTCGCGCCCGGCGCGGGATTCGATCCGCTCGAAGCGCGAGGCGACGCGTTCCTTGATGCCTTCGGCCGAGAGGCCGGACGACAGCGACACTTCCTCGACGGCGGCCTGCACCAGCCGCGAGGCCGGATCGTTGCGGCGGCCAACCTGCGCTTCCGCTTCGGCCAGCGTGCGCGACCGCGCCACCCGCTCGCCGCGGGCGCGCGTCCGGTGTCGCAGCGCCGCCAGTTCCAGCGTCTTCGACAGGAAGATCGCCCAGGTGATGATCGACGCGACGGCCAGGACGCCGATGACGCCCTTCACGACCATGTCGGCATTGGTGAACATGCCGATCGGCGAGAGGTCATGCGGCAGCGTCGAGCGATCGACGCCGTGCTCGCCAGCCGGCAGTTCGACCGGATCCTGCAGGACGGGTTCGGGAGCGGCCGTCGGCGCGGGGGCAGGAGCCGGCTCGGCGGCGGGTGCCGTGACGGCGGGTGCCTCGGCCGCCTGGCCGAACGCCATGGTGCTGCCGACGGGGATCGACAGGCCGACAATGGCGACCGCGAGGGCTGCCCCCCGACAAAGATTAGCAAGCATGGTGACACGTACCGTCATAAAGATGAGTTTGATACTCCGAATAACGCACCGTCCCAGCCGACGCAACCATCCGCTCGCGGATCCCCTGAGGCGCTGCGTTCCAGCGGCATTCGGACGAGTCCAGCGTTTCCGCCATTCTTGCCGCAGCGTGCTTGTTCCTTCCGGCTCGCTCGTCTATAAGGACGCCGGCCGCGCCGACACCCCTGGAGGCACCGCGGCCTTTTTCTGTTTCACACAAGGAGAATACCGATGAGCAATACTTACGAGCTCACGGCATCTGTCCGCAACCGCGTGGGCAAGGGGGCCGCCCGGGCGTCGCGTCGCGAAGGCAAGATTCCGGCCGTCATCTACGGCAACAAGCAGGCACCCCTGTCGATCGAACTGAACCACAAAGATGTCTTCATGAAGCTCCACGCCGGTGGCTTCCTGACGACCGTTGCCACGATCGACGTCAACGGCGAGAAGATCCGCGTGATCCCGCGCGACTACGCGCTGCACCCGGTCACCGATCAGCCGATGCACGTTGACTTCCTGCGCGTCTCCGCTGGCTCGACCCTGCACGTCCAGATCCCCGTGCAGTTCATCAACGAAGAGAAGTCCCCGGGCCTGAAGCGCGGCGGCGTTCTCAACATCGTTCGTCACGAAATCGACGCCACCGTCCCCGCCGATGCGATCCCGGATCACATCGTCGTCGACCTGACGGGCCTCGACATCAACGACTCGATCCACATCTCGGCCGTCAAGCTCCCGGCTGGCGTCACCCCGGTCATCACCGAGCGTGACTTCACGGTCGCCACGATCGCGGCTCCGGCCGGCCTGAAGAGCGAAGAAGGCGAAGCCGCGGCCGCTGAGGCTGCTCCCGCCGCCAAGGCGTAAGCTTCGGTCCTGCATCCGGTTTTGCGTGGGGGAAGCACGATGCTCCTCATTGTCGGCCTCGGTAACCCGGGAAGCCAGTACGCGCTCAACCGGCACAATATCGGCTTCATGGCGGCGGATGCGATCCACCGCCGCCATGGCTTTAGTCCCTGGCGCTCGCGCTTCCAGGCACTGGTCTCCGAGGGCACGCTCGCGGGGCGCAAGACGCTCCTGATGAAGCCCCAGACCTACATGAACGAGAGCGGCCGCGCCGTCGGCGAAGCCGCCCGGTTTCACAAGATTCCCAACGCCGACATCGTCGTCATGCATGACGAGCTCGACCTGCCCGCCGCGAAGATCCGCATGAAGACCGGCGGCGGTCACGGCGGCCACAACGGGCTGCGCTCGATCTCCGCCCATGTCGGCGAGGATTACCGGCGACTGCGCCTCGGCATCGGCCATCCGGGTTCCAAGGAACTCGTGCACGGCTATGTCCTGCATGATTTCGCGCGCGTCGATGGCGAGTGGATCAATCCGCTGCTCGACGCCGTCGCCGACAACGCGGCGCTGCTCGCCGACGGCAAGGACAGCACCTTCGGCAATCGGCTGCATCGCAGCCTCGAGCCCGAGAAGGCGCCGAAGGAGCCGAAGGCGGCCAAGCCGCCGAAGGCCGGCGCTGCCGAAAGGCAGTCCGAGGCCGCGGCGCAGGCGGCTGGCAAGCCGGCGCCGGCATCCCCATCTTCACCAGCTTCGCAGCCGACCGGCGGGCCGTTCGCGGCGGGGCTGAAGCGCCTCTTCGGCGCCAAGGACGAGTAAGGAACACCATGGGCTTCAAATGCGGGATCGTCGGCCTGCCGAATGTCGGCAAGTCGACCCTTTTCAACGCGCTGACCAAGACGGCGGCGGCGCAGGCGGCGAACTATCCGTTCTGCACGATCGAGCCGAACACCGGCGAGGTCGCTGTCCCGGATCCGCGCCTCTACAAGCTCGCCGAAGTCGGCAAGTCGCAGCAGATCGTGCCGACGCGCCTCACCTTCGTCGACATCGCCGGCCTCGTGCGCGGCGCGTCGAAGGGCGAAGGTCTCGGCAACCAGTTCCTCGCCAACATCCGCGAAGTCGACGCCATCGCCCATGTGCTGCGCTGCTTCGAGGATGGCGACATCACCCATGTCGAAGGCCGCATCGACCCGGTCTCCGATGCCGAGACGGTCGAGACCGAGCTGATGCTCGCCGATCTCGACAGCCTGGAACGCCGCGTCGCGCCGCTGCGCAAGCGCGCGGCGACCGACAAGGAAGCCAAGGCCCAGGTCGTCATGATGGACGCCGTGCTGGAACTGCTGCGCGAAGGCAAGCCCGCACGCCTGCTCGACGTCTCGGCCGAGGATCGCCCCCTCTTTGACGGGCTGAACCTGCTGACGTCGAAGCCGGTCCTCTATGTCTGCAACGTCGAGGAATCGGCATCCGCCACTGGCAACGCCTTCTCCGACCGCGTCTTCGAGATGGCCAAGGCGCAGGGCGCCGGCTGTGTGACGATCTCGGCCGCCATCGAAGCTGAAATCGCCCAGCTCGACTCGACCGAGCAGGCGGAATTCCTGGAGACGCTCGGCCTCGAGGAGCCCGGCCTCGACCGCCTCATCCGCGCCGGCTACGACCTTCTCGGCCTGATCACCTATTTCACGGTCGGTCCGAAGGAAGCCCGCGCCTGGACGATCACCAAGGGCACCAAGGCACCGCAGGCCGCCGGCGTCATCCACTCGGATTTCGAGCGCGGCTTCATCCGCGCCCAGACGATCGCTTTTGACGACTACACCCGCCTCGGCGGCGAAGCCGCCGCCAAGGAAGCCGGTCGCGCCCGCGACGAAGGCAAGGAATATGTCGTCGCCGATGGCGACGTGCTGCTGTTCCGCTTCAACACCTGAGGCGGACGTCTAAACAAAAGCCCCGGCGAAGCAGTTCGCCGGGGCTTTTTCTTTGTCTGGATGCTCATTGCGGCGACCGCGCGTTACGCGGCGTCGTCGGCCTTCCGCTTCTCGACGGCCTCGGTCTCCCCGGCCCCGCTTGCTTCCGCCGGCTTGGCGGCAGCCGCCTCGGCGGTTGACGCGTCAGGCTCCGAGACCGCTTCCTTGAGATCGACCAACGCGTCCTCGATCGCCTTCACCATGGCCGGCCCCGCCGACTTCGGCGCCTTTCTGGACTCGGACTTCTTGCCATCGCCGCGCTTGGCGTCAGCAGCCTTGGCCTCCACAACCTTGGCATCAGAAGTCTTGGAATCGGGCGCATTGGTCTCGGCGACGGCGTCGGGCAGCTTGGGCGGAGCCACCTCGGCCTCTGCGGCC
>JAFKJZ010000308.1 GCA_017305815.1 Hyphomicrobiales bacterium | reverse complement strand
GTGACGATGACGAAGGTCATGCCGAGCTTGACCTGCAGGTCGATCAGCTCGAACTGGGTTTCCTCGCGCAGCTTCTTGTCGAGCGCACCGAGAGGTTCGTCGAGCAGCAGCACTTTCGGCTTCTTGGCGAGCGAGCGGGCCAGCGCGACGCGCTGCCGCTGGCCGCCGGAAAGCTGGTGCGGCTTGCGTTTGGAGAATTTCTCGAGCTTGACCAGCGCCAGCATCTCGTCGACGCGGGTGGCGATTTCCGGCTTCGGCATGCCGTCCTGCTTCAGGCCGAAGGCAATGTTATCCCAGACCGACATGTGCGGAAACAGCGCATAGGACTGGAACATCATGTTCGTCGGGCGCCGGTAGGGCGGCACGCCGACGAGATCCTGCCCGTCGAGCATGACATGGCCGCTGGTCGGCTCCTCGAAGCCGGCGATCATGCGCATCAGCGTGGTCTTGCCGCAGCCGGACGGACCGAGCAGGGCGAAGAACTCGCGCTCGTAGATGTTCAAAGAGAGATCGTCGACGGCGGTGAAATCGCCGAACGTCTTGGTGACGTTCTGGAACTGGATAAAGGGCTTCGCGGCCGGATCGTTCCAGGGCGCGAAGGCCCTGCGGATCGGTCCGAGCGATTTGCCCGCTGAAAGCGACTTACCTGCCATGGGGCCTCCACCCGCGTTCCATGCCCGTCGTGAAGAGGCCCGGTACTAGACCGGGCCTCTTTTGTCCATCGGATCAGGTGCCGCTCTTGATCTTCGTCCAGAGCCGCGTCACGACGCGCTGAACCTTCGGGTCGTTCGGCGTCGTCGTGTAGAGCTTCTTCATCACGTCCGCCGGCGGGTAGATCGTCGGATCGTCAAGGATCTCCTTGTTGATGAAGGCCTGCGAATCCTTGTTGCCGTTGGCGTAGGCGACGTAGTCGGTCGCCTTGGCGATCACTTCCGGCTGCTGGATGTAGTTGATGAAGGCGAGCGCTGCCTCCGGGTTCGGCGCGTCCTTCGGGATCGCCATCGAATCCATCCACAGCAACGCGCCTTCCTTCGGGATCGCGTAGCCGACTTCGACCTTGTTGTTGGCTTCCGTGGCGCGCGTGCGCGCCTGGATCACATCACCCGAATAGCCGAAGGCCAGGCAGATGTCGCCATTGGCCAGCGCCTGGATATATTCCGACGAATGGAACTTGCGGATATACGGACGGATCTTCTCGAGCAACTCGCCCGCCTTGGCGATCTCGTCCGGGTTCTTGGAATCCGGCGGCAGGCCGAGATAGTTGAGCGCGGCCGGGATCACGTCATCCGGCGAATCCAGCATGTAAACGCCGCAGTCCTTGAACTTCGACACGACTTCCGGCTTGAAGAACATGTCCATCGAGTCGACCGGCGCGTCCGGCATGGCCGCCTTGATCTTCTCGACATTGTAGCCGATGCCGGTGGTGCCCCACATGTAGTTCACGGCGATCTTGTTGCCGGGATCATAGGTGGCGAGACGGGTCGTGATCTCGTCCCACATATGGGAGAGGTTCGGGATCTTCGACTTGTCGAGGTCCTGGAACACGCCAACGTCGATCATGCGCTTCAGATTGCGGTCCGTCGGCACGACGATGTCGTAGCCCGACCCACCGGCCAGCATCTTCGTTTCCAGGATTTCCATGGAATCGTAGACGTCATAAACGACCTTGATGCCGGTCTGCTTGGTGAAGTCCTCGATGATCGAGGTATCGATGTAGTCCGACCAGTTGAAGATGTGCAGTTCCTTGTCGGCGGCGGCGGCGCCGCTGATCGAACCGACGGCCAGCATCGCGCCGAGCGCAACGCCGCTGAAGATATGCTTGATCATATAGTTCCCCTAGATACAGCCGCATCGACCCTCGCGGGCCGGCCACAATTCTGTTCCCGAATTTAGACGTTAGAAGGCTTTTTGGCCTACCTCAACCGTTTCCTGCGACCACTGGCAGGGACCCGACGCCGCATGGACAACGCATCCAAGTTGACTTCGGTCCAGCCGTGGCGACACTTCAGGACAGTCGCGTGAAAGCCGAGGGGAAATCGTGGCAAAACGGAAGAAGGGCGCCAAGGCCATCGAGGGTGATGTCCGTGGCGTCAAGTCGCTGGATGAGGCCAGGGACTGGCTGAAGGCGCGCGGCATCGAGGACATCGAATGCGTCGTGCCAGACCAGGCCGGCGTCGCCCGCGGCAAGATGATGCCGGTGCAGAAATTCCTCGCGGGACCGACCATGTCGATGCCCGGTTCGATCCTGACCCAGACCATCACGGGCGACTATCCCGACGACGATGCCCGCTTCGTCAGCGACGCCGCCGACCAGGACGTGATGTTCGAGCCCGACCTGTCGACGCTCTGCGTCGTGCCGTGGGAAGCAGACCCGACCGCGCAGGTCATCCACGACGCCTATCACCGCGACGGGCGCTCGGTGGAAACCGCGCCGCGCCAGGTGCTGCGCCGCGTCATCGAGCTCTATTCGCACCAGGGCTGGCAGCCCGTGGTGGCGCCCGAGCTCGAGTTCTACCTGGTCAAGCCAAACACCGATCCCGACTACCAGCTGGAGCCGCCCACCGGGCGCTCCGGCCGCCCGGAGGCGGCGCGCCAGTCCTATTCGATCGCGGCGATCAACGAGTTCGACGACCTGTTCGACGACATCTACGACTTTTCCGAGCAGCAGGGCCTCGAGATCGACACGCTGATCCACGAGGAAGGCGCCGCGCAGATGGAGATCAACCTGCTGCACGGCGACCCGCTGGCGCTCGCCGATCAGGTGTTCCTGTTCAAGCGCACCATCCGCGAGGCGGCGCTGCGGCACGACATGTACGCCACCTTCATGGCGAAGCCGATGTCGCGCGAGCCGGGCTCGGCCATGCACATCCACCAGTCGGTCGTCGACGTCGAGACTGGCAGGAACATCTTCTCCGACGAGGACGGCGACCCGACCTCGAAGTTCTTCGCCTTCATCGGCGGCTCGCAGAAATACCTGCCCGCCGTGCTCTGCATGCTGGCCCCCTATGTGAACTCCTATCGCCGGCTGGTGCGCTCGTCCTCGGCGCCAGTCAACACGCAGTGGGGCTACGACAACCGCACGGTCGGCCTGCGCGTACCGAACTCCAATCCGGCCGGGCGGCGGCTGGAAAACCGACTGCCCTCCTCCGACGCCAACCCCTATCTCGCCATGGCCGCGTCGCTCGCCTGCGGCTATCTTGGCCTGATGGAGGGACTGAAGGTCGGCGACCCCGTCTCCGGCTCGGCCAATTCGAACGAGATCGACCTGCCGCGCGGGCTGCTGGAAGCCGTCGCGCTGTTCGAGGAACAGGAAGAACTGGCCGAAATCTTCGGCGAGCGCTTCGTCGCCACCTATGGCGCCATCAAGCGAGCCGAATACGAGACGTTCATGCAGGTGATCAGCCCGGGGGAGGGGGAATTCCTGCTGCTGAACGTCTGCATTCTCGTCGGGCCCGCGGCCCGGCGAGGATCCATGCAAGACCGCAACCGGACCTGCCCATGACGAAGCCATCCAACGTCACCGCCGACTATCGCGCCCGCGACGCGGCGCACCACATCCATGCCTTCTCCGACATGAAGAGCCTTAACGCGGAGGGCAGCCGCGTCGTCGTCCGGGCCGAGGGCTCGTGGATCTGGGATTCCGAGGGCAACCGCATCCTCGACGGCATGTCGGGCCTTTGGTGCGTCAATATCGGCCATGGCCGCAAGGAGATCGCCGAGGCCGTGCAGCGGCAGATGGCGGATCTCTCGTTCTACAACACCTTCTTCAAGTCGACCCATCCGCCGGCGATCGAACTGGCCGAGACGCTCGCGCGGCTGACGCCGCCGCAGTTCAACCGCGTCTTCTTCGCCGGCTCGGGCTCGGAGGCGAACGACACCGTCATCCGCATGGTGCGCCACTACTGGGCGAGCCTCGGCAAGCCGGAAAAGTCGGTCCTGATCGCGCGCAAGAACGCCTATCACGGCTCGACGCTTGGCGGCGGCAGCCTCGGCGGCATGACGTCGATCCACAGCCAGGGCGGCCTGCCGATCCCCGGCATCCACCACATCGCCCAGCCCTACTGGTTCGGCGAGGGCGGAGAGATGGGCCCTGACGAATTCGGCGTCTACGCCGCGCGCGAACTGGAAAAGGCGATCGACGAGATCGGCGAGGACAGGATCGCCGCCTTCGTCGCCGAGCCGATCCAGGGCGCCGGCGGCGTCATCATCCCGCCCGCCACCTACTGGCCGGAAGTAAAGCGCATCCTCGCCGAGCGCGACATCCTGCTGGTCGCCGACGAGGTCATCACCGGCTTCGGCCGCACCGGCAACTGGTTCGGTTCCGAGACCTTTGAAATCGAGCCCGACCTGATGGCCTTCGCCAAGGGCGTCTCCTCCGGCTATCTGCCGATCGGCGGCGTCATGGTTTCCGACAAGGTCGCCGACGTCCTCTACGGCGCGGGCGAATTCCATCACGGCTTCACCTATTCGGCCCATCCCGTCGCCGCCGCCGCGGCGGTCGAGAACCTGCGCATTCTCGAATCCGAAAAGCTGGTCGAGCGGGTACGCGACGATATCGGCCCCTATCTGCAGGCGCGCTGGCGCGCTCTCGCCGACCATCCGCTGGTCGGCGAGGCGCGCATGACTGGCCTGATGGGCGCCATTGAACTGGTGCCGAACAAGCCGTCGCGGACGGAGAAGTTCGCCGATACCGGCAAGGTCGGCACGATCGCACGCGACATCTCGCTGCGGAACAACCTCGTCATGCGCGCCGTGCGCGACAGCCTGATCATCGCGCCGCCGCTGACGCTCAGCCATGACGAGGCCGACCAACTGATCGCCTCCGCCCGCAAGACGCTCGACGACACCCAGGCCGAGCTGAAGCGGCTCGGCCTCCTGTGAGGCGCGCGATGAAGCCGCACGCCCCTTCCTGGTATGCCGCGACAGCAGACAAGGACCTCGCCTTCGCCCCGCTCGACGGCGATACGCGCGCCGACGTCGTCATCGTCGGCGGCGGCTACACCGGGTTGTCGGCGGCGCTGCACCTCGCCGAAGCCGGCATCGACGTGGTGCTGATCGAGGCGGAGAAGGTCGGCTGGGGCGCTTCCGGGCGCAATGGCGGCCAACTCCATACAGGCCAACGCCGCGACCAGGAATGGCTGGAAAAGCGGCTCGGCAAGCCGGCCGCCCTGGAACTGTTCCGCCTGGCCGAGGAAGCCAAGGCGCTCGTCCACCACTTGATCGACAAGCACCAGATCGACGCCGAGTGGCGACCCGGCCTGATCGAGGCCGTGCACAAGGAGCGCCTCGTCGCAGAGGAGCGCCACTATGTCGAGGTGCTGAACCGCGACTATGGCTACAAACCGGCCGAATGGATCGACCGCGACCGGCTGGCGCCGATGATCGGCAGCCACAGCTATTTCGGCGGCCGGCTCGATCGCACCGCCGGCCACCTGCATCCGTTGAAATTCGCGCAGGGACTGGCGCGCGCCGCCCAGAAGGCCGGGGCGCGGATCCATGAGGGCACGGCAGCCAGGAAGCTCGTCGACGGCGAGACGCCGATGATCGAGACGCTACGTGGCCGGATCAAGGCGGATATCGTCGTGCTCGCCGGCAACGGCCTGCTCGACGGCATCGACCCGGAAACCGAAACCCGCGCCATGCCGATCAAGAACTTCATCCTGACGACGGAGCCGATCGGCGCCGGTGGTCCTGGCGGCCTGATCCCTGGCGGCGAGGCGGTCTCCGATTCGCGCTTCGTCGTCTATTACTGGCGGCCGACGCCGGACGGACGCATCCTGTTCGGCGGCGGCGAGACCTATTCGCGCAGCGACCCCGCCGACATATTCGCCTTCGTGCGGCGCCATCTCCTGAAGATCTATCCTGGGCTCGATGGCACGAGGATCGACTACGCATGGGGCGGCACGCTCGCGGTCACGGTCAACCGCCTGCCCTTCCTGCGCAAGCTTCGCAGCGGCGTCTTTGCCGCCTCCGGCTATTCCGGCCAGGGCGTGGCGCTGGCCCCCTTCGGCGGCAAGATCCTGGCCGAGGCCATCCTCGGCAATCCCGGCAAGCTCGACGCCTTTGCCGCGCTCCCCTGCCCCCGCTTCCCCGGCGGCAAGCTGCTGCGCTGGCCGGCGCTCGTCGCCGGCATGAGCTGGTACGCGCTGCGCGACCGGCTCTGATGCCATCCGGCAGAGCCGAGGCGTTGCGCCAATGACAGCGGTGTCATTTTTTTGGACAATCTGTCGCAGCGTCAGTTGACGCACGCGGCAATTGTGTCAGTCTCCCCCCGAGACCGCTGCTGCCAACGGCGTAGAGGCACCTCTCGACCGGGCAGCAAGCGCGCCGCGAAAAGCGGCGAAGCGGCAGCCATAGCCGTGGTCGCATGAACGAAACGTTCAATGGGAGGATGCCAATGTTCAAGAAGCTCGCGGTACTCTTGTCCGGCGCAATGATAGCGCTGGCAATGCCGGTCGCGGCCCAGGCCAAGACCTTCTACTGGATCTCGCACGGCACGTCGGCCGACCCGGTCTGGACCTACTTCCTTGCCGGTGCCCAGCAGTGGGCGAAGGATACCGGCAACACGGTCAACACCTCGTTCCACCAGGGCAACGTCGCCTCGCACCAGGAGGCCGTACGCGCCGCCATCGCCGCCAAGGCCGACGGCATCGTCACGACCAGCCCGGATCCCGGCAGCCTGGTCGAGGTCGCGAAGGAAGCCAACGCCGCCAAGATCCCGATCATCAACTTCAACACCCCCGACCCGAAGGCGTCGTTCAACGCCTATGTCGGCGGCAACAACGTCGTGTTCGGCCGTGGCTGGGCGCAGTATCTGGTCGACAAGGGCCTGGTGAAGAAGGGCGATTTCGTCTGGATGCCGGTCGAGATCCCGGGCGCCACCTATGGCGTGCAGGAAGAGGAAGGCATCAAGAGCGTGTTCGAGCCGCTCGGCATCACCTATGAGGTGACCGAGGCGACGCTCGACCAGGCCGAGGTGATCACCCGCATGGTCGATTACCTCACCGCCAACCGGACCAAGGTGAAAGCGATCATCGGCCTCGGCGATCTCGTCACCGGTTCGATCAAGCGCGTCTTCGACCAGGTCGGCGTCAAGCCGGGCGAAATCCCGGTCGTCGGCTGGGGCAATTCGCTCGACACCACGCAGGAGGTGCTGAACGGCTACGTCAATGCCGCGCAGTGGCAGGACCCGCAGGCGACCAGCTACGTCGCGCTCTCGCTGGCGGCCATGGAGGCGGGCGGCACGCCGGCCGGCTTCAACGTCATCACCGACGCCCTCTACGAGAAGGACAAAGCCGAGATCTACGACAAGCTCCTCAGCGGTAAATGATCCCAGCCTGAAAG
>JAFKJZ010000307.1 GCA_017305815.1 Hyphomicrobiales bacterium | reverse complement strand
GCGCATGCGCCTCGACCGTCTCCCAGGGGATGATGCGGCGGCCGTCGGTGAAGTCATAGGCCTGGCTGAGCGCGATCGACGGAATGCCGAGCAGCGTGCCCTCGATGGCGCCGGCGACCGTGCCCGAATAGGTGACGTCGTCGGCGGCGTTCTGGCCGGAATTGACGCCGGAAGGGATCAGGTCCGGCGCGCGATCCATCACCTTGCGGACGGCCATGATGACGCAATCCGTCGGCGTGCCGCGAACGGCGAAGGTCTGCTCGGAAACCTGCCGCAGCCGCAGCGGATCGTTCAGGGTCAGCGAATGCGCAAGGCCCGACTGATCGGTCTCCGGGGCGACCACCCAGACATCGTCGGAGAGCGTCCGCGCGATGCGCTCCAGCACGGCGAGGCCGGGAGCATGAATGCCGTCGTCATTGGTGATCAGAATGCGCATTGGGTCAGCCTTGCTATCTCGTCGGATGGCCTTCGCCGCGGGAGCCGCGAGCGAAGGCATGAAGCCGGTTCGGGCGCCTCAGGCGCCCACGGTCTCGAGTCCGCCCATATAGGGCTTCAGCGCCGCCGGGACCGTGATGGAGCCGTCCTCGTTCTGGTAGTTCTCGATGACGGCGATCAGGGCGCGGCCGACCGCGGTGCCCGAGCCGTTCAGCGTGTGAACGAAGCGGGTGCCCTTCTCGGCGCCCTGGCGATAGCGCGCATTCATGCGCCGCGCCTGGAAATCGTCACAGACCGAAACCGAGGAGATCTCGCGATAGGTGTTCTGGCCCGGCAGCCAGACCTCGATGTCATAGGTCTTGCGCGAGCCGAAGCCCATGTCGCCGGTGCAGAGCGTCATGACGCGGTAATGCAGGTCGAGCTTCTGCAGCACGGCCTCCGCGCAGGAGAGCATGCGCTCATGCTCGTCGATCGAGGTCTCGGGCGTCGTGATCGAGACCAACTCGACCTTGTTGAACTGGTGCTGGCGCAGCATGCCGCGCGTATCGCGGCCGGCCGAACCCGCCTCCGAGCGGAAGCAGGGGGTGAGCGCCGTGAAGCGGAGCGGCAGCTCCTTTTCGTCGAGGATCGACTCGCGCACCAGGTTGGTCAGCGGCACCTCGGCGGTCGGGATCAGCCAGTGCTGCTCGCCCGCCTTGAACAGGTCCTCGGCGAACTTCGGCAGCTGCGCCGTGCCGTAGAGCGCGTCGTCCTTGACCAGGAGCGGCGGCTGCACCTCGGTATAACCGTGCTCGTTGGTATGCAGGTCCAGCATGAACTGGCCGATGGCCCGCTCCATCCGGGCAAGCTGTCCCTTGAGGACGACGAAGCGACTGCCGGAAAGCTTGGCGGCTGCCTCGAAATCCATAAGATTCAGGGCTTCGCCGATCTCGAAATGTTCTTTGGCTGCAAAGGGATGCACGCGCTTCTTCGGACGCGCCACGGCGGCCTGCTCTTCGGTCTGGTTGCGGCCGAAATAGGGAACGTTGTCGTGCTCGTCGGCGCCGACCGGAACATCCTCCAGCGGCGCGTTCGGAATCACGGCCAGCGCGTCGTCCAGTTCCCTGTTGAGCTGGCGCTCGGTTTCCTCGGCATGCGCCAGGAATTCCTTGATCGTGGCGACCTCGGCCATCAGGCGCTGGGCGGTCTCCTCGTCCTTGGCGCCCTTGGCCTTACCGATCTCCTTGGAGGCGGCGTTGCGGCGCTCCTGCGCGGCCTGGACCTGAACGATATGGGCGCGGCGCGCCTCATCCAAGGCGATCAGCTTCGACGAGACCGGCTCAGCTCCACGACTGGCAAGCGCGCGGTCGAGCGCGTCAGGGTTGTCACGGATCCATTTGATGTCGAGCATGATCGTGCCTCGAAGAGAAGGCAGCCGGCGTTCCGGCCGCGGAAGGGCAAAGCATTCGCCGCATGACGGATAGTGTGAGACAGCCGCCGGATCAACCCGGCTGCGCGCCCGGCATGGGGGGAAGGCTGCAAATCCGGTCGCTGCGAGCGCCGAAACGAAAGGAGCCACGCAATCCGCTCGGGATGGCGTGGCTCCGGAATACCGACAAGACGGGCGGCCAGGCTACTCGGCCGCCTCTTCCTCGTCCTCGGCGGTAGCTTCGCTGCGCTTGCGCTCGACCATGCGGACCGAGAAGATGGACAGTTCGTAGAGAAGCATCGCCGGAATGGCGAGCGAGATCTGGCTGACCATGTCCGGCGGCGTCAGCACGGCCGCCACCACGAAGGCGATGACGATGGCGTAGCGCCGCTTGTCCTTCAGCATCTGGCTGGTGACGATCCCGGCCCGGCCGAGCAGGGTCAGCACGACAGGCAGCTGGAAGACGATGCCGAAGGCGAGCGTCAGGGTCATGATCAGACCGAGATACTCATTGACCTTGAACAGCGCCTCGATCTGCGCCTTGTGCTCGCCGCCCGTCTGCTGGAACGACAGGAAGAAGTGCAGCGCCAGCGGCAGGATCAGGAAATAAACGAGCGCCGCGCCGAGCAGGAACAGGATCGGCGTCGCGATCAGATAGGGAATGAACGCCCGCTTCTCGTGCTTGTAGAGGCCGGGCGCAGCAAACTTGTAGACCTGGATCGCGATCACCGGGAACGCGATGAAGACAGCGCCATAGAGCGCGAGCTTCATCTGCGTCAGGAAATATTCCTGCGGCGCGGTGTAGATCAGCTTCACGTCCTGGGCGGGGCCGACGGCCCACTCATACGGGATGACCAGGATGTTGTAGATGGTGCCGGCGAAATAGAAGCAGACCAGGAAGGCGGCGAGAACCGCCAGCAGGGCCTTGATCAGGCGCGAACGCAGCTCGATCAGGTGATCGAGAAGCGGCATGCGGCTGGCTTCGATCTCGTCTTCGGCCGAAGGCTTTTCGCTCATGTCTTGGGCTCTTCGGTCACGCCGGCGACAACCGGCTCAACGGCGGCGGGCGCGCTGGCGACGGGAACTTCGGCGGAAGATGCGGCGTCGACCGGCGGCTTCGGCTTGCGGGCGCGCGACGGCGCCTTGGCTTCGCCGGAAGCCGCCTCGGCGCCATTGGCCGGCTTGGCCCTGGCCCGCGGCTTCGGCTTGACCTCGCCCTCGCCTTCCTCGGCCGCAGCCTTCTTGGCGGGGCTGCGCTTGGCCTTCGGCTTCGCAGCGGCGGCCGGCTCGGCAGCGGCCGGCACTTCGAGCGGCTTGGCCGGCTCGACGTCGGCCGGCGCCAGCAACTGCGCCGGCTGATCGGCAGGCGGCGGCACCGGAGCCGCCGAAGGCTTGGCGATCGGCCCCGAAAGCGGATTGAGGCTGTCCTTGATGTCGTTCAGCGGGTTCAGGCCGCGAAGCTCGTCGAACGACTTCTTGACGTCGTCGAGTTCGGCTTCCTTGAGCGCCTCGTTGAACTGCCCCTGAAACTCGCCCGCCATCTTGCGCATCTTGGAGACGGTTCGCCCCAATGCGCGCAACATGGGTGGCAGATCCTTGGGACCAACCACGACGATCGCCACCACGGCGATGACGAGAATTTCGCTCCAGCCGATATCCAGCATTCTCTCATACCGACCAGCCTACCTCCGACCCGCGCGAGAAATGCGCGGATCCAAGGCAGCTTCGCGGCCCTTTTTCAGGACTTAGCTGGCGCGGGTCTTCTCGTCGGTCGACGACGAAACGACATCGGAAGGCTTGCTGTCGATCGCGGGCTTGGCGACGGGTTCGTCATCGTCGGCGAGCCCCTTCTTGAAGCTCTTGACGCCCTTCGCCATGTCACCCATCACATCCGAAATCTTCCCCTTGCCGAAGAGCAGGAGGACGATCACCAGCACGATCAGCCAGTGCCAGATGCTGAAAGAACCCATCAACTCATCTCCACAAATTCACGCGCTATGCGTTCGGTTGGGGCGACTATCGCAGACGGACCCTGCGGCCGCAACCAACCATGTGACCCGCATGTAAGGTTATCCGGACGCTTTAGCA
>JAFKJZ010000306.1 GCA_017305815.1 Hyphomicrobiales bacterium | reverse complement strand
CGGCGACGCCCTTGCCGCACCAGTCGATATCGCGGCCGATCTCGCCGAAGGCGCGCTCGACGAACTCCCGCACGGTGTGCGTTTCGCCCGTCGCCAATACGAAATCATCCGCCTTCGGCTGCTGCACGATCCGCCACATGCCTTCGACATAGTCGCGGGCGTGGCCCCAGTCGCGCCGGGCGTCGAGATTGCCGAGATGGATTGTCCGCTGCAGGCCATGCGCGATCGCCGCGACGCCGCGCGTGATCTTACGGGTCACGAAGGTTTCGCCGCGCAGCGGGCTCTCATGATTGAACAGGATGCCGTTGGAGGCGTGGATGCCATAGGCCTCGCGGTAGTTGACCGTGATCCAGTAGGCATAGAGCTTGGCAGCGGCATAGGGGCTGCGCGGCGCGAAGGGGGTCGTCTCGCGCTGGGGCGCTTCCAGGCTGCCGCCGAACAGCTCCGACGTCGAAGCCTGATAGAAGCGGCAACGCTCGGCAATCCCGGCAATCCGCATTGCCTCGAGCAGGCGCAGGGCGCCAAGCGCATCCGCGTTGGCCGTGTATTCCGGCGTCTCGAAAGAAACCTGCACATGGCTTTGCGCCCCGAGATTGTAGATCTCGTCGGGCTGGATCTCGTGGATGAGCCGGCAGAGATTGGTGGCGTCCGTCAGTTCGCCATAGTGCAGGTGGAAGCGGAGCGGTTCGGCGCCATGCGGATCCTGGTAGAGATGGTCGATCCGCTGCGTGTTGAAGGACGAGGAGCGGCGCTTGATGCCATGCACCTCATAGCCCTTGTCGAGCAGGAGTTCGGCCAGATACGCCCCGTCCTGGCCGGTTACGCCGACGATCAGTGCCTTCTTCGCGCCCATATTGCCGCTCCGTCCGTTTCCGTTTCAGCGACTATACGAAGTGAGCCGGTCGCGGCCGCCCTACCAATCCGGGCTGCGTGAACCATCCACCATCCGCCGAACGGGCGAGGACAGGGCGAGCTGCAGGCCCCCTCCTGACCCTCCGAGCGACATGCCTCGCTCCGATGGGGATCCGGCGGCGCGATCCGCCGTCTTGATGCTCGCGATGCCGCGCGAAACGCTGGAGACGCCAATAGCGGAGGCGTCGATCCCGAATGCGCGTCATATTCATCAATCGCTATTTCCATCCCGATGAATCGGCCACCAGCCGCATGGTCTCCAGCCTCGCGTTCGGATTGGCGCAGGCCGGCATCGAGGTTTCGGTCGTCACGGGCCGATACCACCATGACGACCCCGCGACGGTCCTGATGCCGCGCGAGACTGTCGATGGCGTCGAGGTGCACCGGATCGCCACCTCGCATTTCGGCCGACAGCGCCTGGCGGGCCGGGCTTCGGACTATGCGAGCTTCCATGCGGGCGCGGCGACATGGTGCCTGGCGCATCTTCGCCATGGGGACATCGTCATTGCCTGCACGGATCCACCGCTGCTGTCGGTGTCGCTTGCGATGGCCTGCGCGCTGCGGCGGGCGCCACTGGTGAACTGGCTGCACGACATCTTTCCGGAAGTCGCCATCGAACTCGGGATGATCGGTCGGCGAGGGTTGCCGGGCCGGGTCATGTTGGCCGTGCGAGACTGGTCGCTCCGTCGAGCCGTCCTGAACGTCGTGCCCACCGTCGCCATGGCGCGCGGGCTTCGGGGGCGGGGCATCGAGGAGAACATGATCGCCATCGTGCCCTACTGGTCCGAGGAGGACGAGATCCGGCCTGTCGCACCGGCGGGCAATCCCCTCCGGACGGAGTGGGGCCTTCGGGATTGCTTCGTCGTTGGATACTCAGGCAATTTCGGGCGCGCGCATGAATTCGCCACGTTGCTGGACGCGGCCGAACGGCTGCGGGACGCGCCGGACATCCGCTTTCTCTTGATCGGCGGCGGCTTCGGCCGCCAGCGCGTCGAGGACGAGATCCGGCGCCGCAAGCTGGACAATATCCTGTTGCGTCCACTGCAACCAAGGGAAAGACTGGCGGAGAGCCTTTCCGCCGCCGACGTTCATCTGGTGTCGCTGCTTCCGGCGCTGGAGCCCTATGTCGTTCCGAGCAAGCTCTACGGCATTCTGGCCGCGGGTAGGCCGGCCCTGTTCATCGGAGCTGGGGATGGCGAGGTGGCGACTCTGCTGCGGTCCCGGGATCTGGGCCATGCGGTCGCGATCGGCGACAGTGCCGATCTCGCTTCCCGCATAGCCGAACTCGGTCGTCACAGGCCGCTCTGCGAAGCCATGGGCCATCGCGCGCGCGATGTGTTCGAACGTGATCACCTGCGTTCCCGGGGCATCGCGGATTGGCTGGCGTTGCTGCAGGCGCCGGAGGCGCCGACGGTTCGGGCGCCGGCGGGATTTCGGCGCGGCGGGCTACTCTGCCGGCTCGGACGAAATCGCTAGGGCCGTCTGCGGCACGCGCCGCCGCTGACGGTATCCGCAGGACCACGCGAATGCCGTGTGGGCCAGCAGGGGTATGGTGAGGCCGCCCAGCAGCAAGACGGCCGACATCTGCGTGACGATGCCGGCGATGCCGACGGTGCCGAGAAGCGCGGCGATCGCGATCAGCAGCGCTGTCGCCTGCGAGGGCGTTGCTCCGGCGTCCAGCAGCAGATGATGCAGATGCCGACGATCCGCCGCCATCGGACTGCGCCCTGCGAGCGGGCGTCGAACCATCAGGCTCAGCGTGTCGATGAGCGGAATGGCGACCAGCCAGAGCAACGCGGGAAACATCGCCGCGCCGGTCCGATCCGCGATCGGCTCCGCCGACAGCTCCATGACCATCGCCGCCACCGCGCATCCCAGCATCATGCTGCCGGCATCGCCCATGAAGGCGAGGGCGCGCGGCAAGCCGGGGCGGCGGAGATTGAAGACCAGGAATCCCAGCACGACGGAGAGCAGCAGCAGGCTGTCGTCAACGAGCCGGGCGTGACCGGAAAGCGTGCCCGCCAGGGCAAGGCCAGCAAGCGCCACCGCCGCCATGCCGCCCGCCAGCCCATCGAGTCCATCGATCATGTTGAAGGCATTGATGATGCCGACAACGAAGAAAAGCGTGACAGGTACCGCCAGCCATCCGCCCGCCGGCATGAGTCCGGGCAGGTCCAGCATGCCGCCATGGGGGGCAGGCGCCGCCACTGCCAGCAACATGCCGGCCACCGCCAGCTGAAGCGCGAGCTTCACCGCCGCTCCCAACTCCCACCGGTCGTCCGCGATGCCGATCGCGACCAGTACACCCAACACCCCGATCAGCGGCCAGGAGCTGGAGCCCAGTGTCGAGGCTTGCGGGACGACTGAAGGGAAGCGCTCGCGCACCGCCGTCGCCGCGAGCAGGGCGACGAACATGGCGATCCCCCCACATACGGGGACGCGTCCCTGATGCCGCTTGCGGGCGGTCGGCGCATCGACCAGTCCGAACCACGGAGCGAGCCGGCAAAACAGGGCGACCAGCGTCGCGGAAAGCAGGAAGGCAAACGCAAACGGAATGCTGCCGATCGACATGGGCGTGGACCCTCATCGTGCTGCGCGTATCTGGGGCGCGGGATGAAGCCGGAGGGCCGGAGGCCTCGGCTCGAGCACGATAGGGCGCGGGTAGCCGAACCTTCGATTCAGCCATGTCGACGGCATCGACCGCCATAGGACGTAGGCGGTGCCTGACGCTACCGCATTCGATCAGGTCTTTGTCGTCGCGTACTGGCGCCGGACGCGGAAGGATTGCAGACTGCGTGCAGCCGGACGTGGCGCATCCAACGACGCCGCGCCGCCTGGCAATGTCGCCGCCAAGGGAGGGTGGAATGCCGTTCGTCAATATCCGCATCGTCAAGGAAGTCATCGCCAGCGATCCCGCCGGCAAGAAGGCCGCGATCGCCGCCAAGGTGACCGAGGCCATCAAGGAGGCCACGGGCCTCGGCGACAGCGACGTCTGGGTCGTCTTCGAGGAGGTGCAGGCGCGG
>JAFKJZ010000305.1 GCA_017305815.1 Hyphomicrobiales bacterium | reverse complement strand
AAGGCTGCGTCGATCGCGACGAACATGGCTTCGTACTGACGGGAACTGCCGTGCAAGGCCGTCCGGCGTCGCCGAAGCGCGCGGCCTTTCCGCTGGAAGCCAGCATCCCCCGCGTGTTCGCGATCGGTGATGTGCGGTCGGGCTCGACCAAGCGCATCGCGGCGGCGGTCGGCGAAGGCGCGGCGGTGGTGGCGCAGATCCACGCGGCGCTGGCGGACAACGCCTAGCGGCGCGGCCGCCCCCCCGGCGAAAACAGACTTGCCAAGCAGAAGGACAAGGCCCGCACCCTGCGGGCTTTCGGCGTTGCGGCGTCAGGCCGTCAGCGCGATCTCGATGCAGTCGATCAGTGCCTGCCCCTCGAAGGGCTTGCCGAGGAAGCCTATGGCGCCCGCCGCCATCACGCGGTCGCGGATGCGGTCGTCCGGAAAGGCGGTGATGAAGATCACCGGCGTCGTGTCGCCGCGTTCGCGCAGGATCTGCGAGAGCTCGACGCCGCCGATGCCGTCCATCTGCACGTCCGTGATCAGGCAATCGACCGGCTGGGTTCCGAGCGCGGCGAGATATTCCTCGGCCGAGGGGAAGGTCGTCGCCTTCATGCCGAGCGAGCGGACGAGGCTTTCGGTGGCGATGCGGACGGAGGCATCATCATCGACGATGGCTATGGATTTTACGTGAGACACTGACGTTCCTTAGGAGCGGCACACGCCCCATGCGCCCGGTTCATGCTTTCCTTGATGCGCCGCGCCGCACCGGATTGGAATCATACTGAAGTTTAGCCGGGCTGAATTTCGAGCCCGGGCTGCAGCGCCTGGTACATCTTGACCAGTTCGGCCAGCGAGCGCGCCGCCATCTTCTCCATGACATGGCCGCGATGGATCTTGACGGTGATCTCGCTGACGCCGAGCTGTCCGGCCACCTGCTTGTTCATCAGCCCCGTGGTAACCAGCGCCAACACCTCGCGCTCGCGCGCCGTCAGCATGGCGTAGCGGGCCCGCAGCGAGGCGAGCTGCGCCTCGCCGGCGCGCCGCAGGCGGTCGTTGGCAAGCGCGGCGGAAACCGCGTCGAGCATGTCCTGGTCGCGGAACGGCTTGATCAGAAAGTCGAGCGCGCCGGCCTTCATCGCCCGCACCGACATCGGCACGTCGCCATGGCCGGTCATGAAGACGATCGGGATATTGTTGCCGAGCTTCGCAAGCTGGCTCTGGAAATCGAGGCCGCTGACGCCGGGCAGCCGTATGTCGAGCACGAGGCAGCTTTCGCTGTCGACCGGGCCGCGGGCCAGAAACTCCGCTGAGGAGCCGAACAGTTCGACCCGCATGCCGACCGAACGGAACAGGCTGCCGAGCGCTTCGCGCAGCGAGGCGTCGTCATCGACGACGAAGACCAGCGGGGCGATCTCGGGCATCAGGCGGCTTCCTTGTCGGCTGGCAGGTGGAATTCGAAGCTGGCGCCGCCGGAAGGCCGGGCGCTGGCGCGCAGCCGTCCGCCATGGGCCTCGACGATCGAGCGGCAGATCGAGAGGCCCATGCCCATGCCCTCCGGCTTCGTCGTGAAGAAGGCGGCGAACAGCCGGGCCTCGTCGGCCGGCGCGAAGCCCGGGCCGCTGTCGGCGATCTCCAGCGCGACGCCGTCCTCGGAGGCGCGGGTCAGGATGGCGAGCTGGCGCGCGCCCACCGGCATCGCGCCCATGGCCTGGATGGCGTTGACGATCAGGTTGATGATCACCTGCTGCAACTGCACGCGGTCGCCGGAAATGCGACCGAGTCCATCGGCAAGCGAGAGCCGCAGCGCCACGTGCTGGGACGCTATCTCGCGCTGCACCAGCGTCAGCGTATCCTGCACGAGGTCGTTGATGTCGACCAAGGTCGGCTGCGGCGTCGCCTTGCTCGACAGCGCGCGCAGCCGCTTGATGACCTCGCTGGCGCGGCGCGCGTCCGCGATCATGCGCTCGATCGAGGCGGTGACTTCGCCGAGATCCGGCTCCGGCCGCTTCAGCCAGCGCAGGCCGGCCTCGCCATTGGTGACGACGCCGGCAAGCGGCTGGTTGACCTCATGCGCGATCGACACCGTCAGCTCGCCGAGCGTGGCGACGCGGGAGACATGCGCCAGTTCCTTCTGCGCCTGATGCAGGCCGTTCTCGGCCTCACGGCGCGCCGTGACGTCCATGATGCTGACCAGCACGAGGTCGAGCGCCTTGCGATCGGTGGGCATCGCCACCGTATAGAGGATGTTGAGCCGCTTGCCGTCGATGGCATCCATGATCCCTTCCGCTTCGAAATGGCTTCGTCCCTGCCAAATTGCGTCGAGCAGCAGCAGGATCGAAGGCTCCATCTCGCGGGGGATCAGGCTTGGCAGCCGCGCCCGGAAGATATCGAGATCGGGCACCCTGAAGGTCGAGAAGGTGGTGTCGTTGGCATTGACCAGCTTCATCAGGCCGAGCGCCTCGCGAACAAAGCCCGGATCGCGACTGGCGATCTCCTCGATGCTGCCGAGGCCGTCGGACCGCCTGGCTTCGAGACGCGCCTTCAGCGCCGAAAAATCCATTTCGAGAATGGCGACACCGGTCGCCCGGAAGATGGTGCGATAGCGCCTTTCGCTCTCGCCCGTGATCGCGATGGTGGCGGCAAGGCGCAGCGCCAGGCCGGTGGTGATGGCGATCGCCGCGAGGCTGACGAGACAGCGCGCCACCGGGCCGGAACTCATGTCCGTGCCGTGCGTGACGCCGAAGCTGAGCAGAGTGAGGCCGATGCAGATCGCCGCCACCGCCAGCGTGCCGCGCCGGCCGGTGAAGTTCACCGAAAGCAGCACGACCGCGACGTAGAGAACCGCGATCGCCACGTCGAACTGCGTCAGCGTATCGAACAGGAAGATCGCGGCGGCGAGGAGGATCGCAGCAACCGGCGAATAACGCGACATGAGGCCCCCAGGCGCTTGATGCTGCATTGCCATATCAGATCGGCGCGATCCGCGAAGCCGGCACGCGAGAGCCCCGCGGCCGCGGCCGTGATCCCGATGGCGGAGACTAGCCGCGGCGATCCGTATCCGTCGCCCTATACCGACGTATGAGCCAACCGAAACATGCAGCCGATATTGCCGCAGCGGGCCCTGTGGCTAGATCAGCTCATCAGGAACCGATCCCCAGGCGGCCTTCCGTGACCACGACCGAAGCCAGATCCCGACACCTCATCTCGCCAGCCAGCCCGCTCACCCCGGCGCGCTGAATCCCGTCGTCCCCTCACCGATCCTTCAACCACGAGGAAATCCACCATGAGCCCACGCGCTGCCCTTCGCACCCCGACCGATCTCGGCGAAAACGCCACCAAGGACATCTCGGCCGCCCTGTCGGGCCTGCTAGCCGATACCTTCGCGCTCTATCTCAAGACCAAGAATTTCCACTGGCACATGTCGGGGCCGCATTTCCGCGACTATCACCTGATGCTGGACGACCAGGGCGACCAGATCTTCGCGATGACCGACGCCATCGCCGAGCGCGCCCGCAAGATCGGCGGCACGACGATCCGCTCGATCGGCCATGTCGCCCGCCTGCAGCGTATCCCCGACAATGACGCCGAATTCGTCACGCCCGAGGACATGATCGCGGAACTGGCCAGCGACAACCGCGATCTCGTCGGCTTCCTGCGCTCGACCCATGCGACGGCCGAGGAACACAACGACGTCGCGACGACCAGCCTGATCGAGGTCTGGATCGATGAAACCGAGCGCCGCAGCTGGTTCCTGTTCGAGATCGGCCGCAGGGCCTGAACCACCCTCGCTAGAAATGGAAAACGCGCCCGGCCATTCCCGGCCGGGCGCGTGCGTTTCGCGTCTCTGGAAATCAGCGCATCGTCGGCATGACGAAGTCGGCGCCGGCGCTGATGCCGGTCGGCCAGCGGCTGGTGATGGTCTTGAGCTTCGTATAGAAGCTCACGCCCTCCGGCCCGTGCATGTGATGGTCGCCGAAC
>JAFKJZ010000304.1 GCA_017305815.1 Hyphomicrobiales bacterium | reverse complement strand
GGCCGACATCAGCACGAACGAGCCGTAGACGAAGCTGGAGAAGGTCGACAGGCCACCCATGATGCCGGTCCCGACCATGGTGTTGACGTCGTCGCTGACGGCGCGGCGCTTATGCAGACCCGTGACGAGGCCGAGAAGGAAGGCCGCGACGACATTGGCGACCAGGATCGCCATCGGGAAGCCGTCGGAAAGGTTGGGCACGCCGAGCATCAGGAACTCGCGCGCCATGGCGCCGATGGCGCCTCCGACGAAGACGAGTATGACGAGATTGATCATGATCCGCTCCCCTCACCCCTGAAGCCGAGCCAGCGCCGCACCCAGCGCGGCCGCGATCAGGCCAGCCGCCACCGACAGCAGCAGATAGCCGAAGGCCGTGGTTCGCTTTCCCGCATCATCGAGTTTCGCCGCGTCGAGTTGCATGCTGCTGAAGGTCGTGTAGCCGCCGAGGATGCCGGTCAGCACACCCGCGTTCAGGACCGTGCCGAAACGGTCGCGCCAGTCGACCGAGAAGAGCACCGACAGATAGCCGATGACGAAGGCGCCGCTGACGTTGATCAGGAAGGTCGCGAGCGGAAAACCGCCGTGGTAGCGCTCCCCGACCACCCGCCCGATCCACCAGCGCAGCAGCGATCCGGCGCCGCCGCCGAGCCCCACCCACATGATATCCAAAGGCCGCATCGCCCCACTCCTCGCCTTTTCGGGCCCCTCTAGGGGCCGGCGGCCGCATCCGCCATATCGGATACGCAGCCGGCCACGTTCGCAATCGAATGCCGCACCTGCTCCAGCGCGAAGGACAGGTTGTTGAGATAGGCGACCGCCGAGGCGTCCATGGCAGAATCGCCGCCCATCAGATTCTGGGCCGTGTCCTGGAACGCGGCGAACGACCGATCGAGCGCGTCCATCCCGGACGGCGCAGCGCGGGCGATCAGGCTCTGGCCAAGCCCTGTCAGCGCCGTCCGCACCGCAGCGGTCACCTCGGCCAGCGGCCCGCCCAGCGCGTCGGCGACAGAGGCAGGTTTCGGCAGGCGCGACATCCGGAACATGAAGGAGGACGAGGTGCGCAGGTCGCGCAGGCCGTGCCGCAGCCGTTCGGGATCGACCACGCCGCGCGAGATGTGGCTCGCCCGCTCTTCCGCGACCTCCTTGGTCAAGGTATCGAACGAGCGGAATGCCTTGTCGATCGCTGCGTCGGCCTCGCCGATGCGGCCGTCACGGGCCTCGTCCGTGCCGCTGCGGTCGATGCCGAAGAGCGTGGCGAGGCGCGACAGGATCTCGGCCGCCTCGGTCCGCATCCAGCTATCCGAGCGGCCCGGCGCCACTGTCATCGAGACCAGTACGCCGATCGCGCAGCCGACAAGGATCTCGATCATCCGGTGCGTGGCGGAGATCGTCACGGCGACATGCGACGGCGCGCTGACGAGCAGGATCGCCGCGGTCAGCGGCGCGACGCGCAGATTGACATGTCGCACCGCCATCATGCCGAGCACGCCGAGGGCGAGCGCCAGGCCGAGAAAAGCGCCGACCGGCGTCGCCGGCATCACCATGGCAACGGCGAAGCCGACGAGACCGCCGACCAGCGTGCCGATGACGCGGCTCGCCGCCGCCTGCAGCGAGGCGCCGATGCGGCTCTGCACGATGATGACGGCCGAGATCACTGCCCAGTAGCCCTGCGGCAGCGCCAGGAAATCGGCGATGAGCAGCGTCAGCCCGCCGGCCGCGGCCGTCCGCAGGCCGGCCTGCCAGATTTCACGGTCCGGGTGCATCCAGTTCGAGAGATTCATGGCCCCAGTGAGAATCGCAATCTTCCAACAACCAGCGCGAAATCAAACCATCGCGCTGCACGGAATGCTAGAGAAGCAGTTCCTGTGTCCCCGCATGATCCCGAGCCGGAGTGTGCTAGTGTCGGTGGGGACACGGAATGCTGCAACCACGCCCGCCGGGGAACGAAACGATGAAGCTTGCGACGCTCGCGGCCCTGGCCGTCGTCATGGTGCCGGTATCGGCCAGCGCCACCATGCTGGAGCGCCAGACCGGGCGAGCGATCCGCAATGCCGGCCATTGGTGCGGCCACGTCACCTACATGACGGTCGACACCAAGGTCTCGACGCCGAAGCGTCGCGTCGTCCTCATCACCTGCGACGACGGCACGCGCTACGAGCAGTACAGCCTCGTGCTCAGCGCCGACAACAAGATAAGCTCGATCGAGAAAAAGTAGGGCGTCAGGCCGTCTCGCCGATGATGATCTCGTAGCCGGTGTCGCGGATCGTCGGCGTGCCGGGATGCGCCGGGCTTTCCAGGATCATCTCGGCCGCGATCTGGCCGATCAGGAAGCGGTGCGAACGGATGGTCGATAGCGGCTGTGGCAGCGCCTGGCCGATATCGAGACCGTTGAAGCCGAACAGCGCCAGATCCTCACGCGGGCGGATGCCGGCAGCGAAGCAGTGGAACACGCCGCCGACCGCCATGTCGTCATTGGAGAAGACGACAACATCGAGGTCGCGATGCTCGGCCAGCAGGCGGGCGAGCAGGTCGCGGCCGTCCTGGGTCGAGCTCGGGCCGTCCGAGGCCGCCTCGCCAACCAGCGACAGGCCGACCGCCTGAAGTCCCTCACGAAACCCCTCATAGCGGCGGGCGGCGCGTTCGTCGCGCTTTCGGTCATGGCCGACATAGCCGAAGCGGCGATAGCCCCGCTGGAACAGATGCAGCGCCGAATCATAGCCCGCCTGGCGATGCGACATGCCGACGGCGATATCGAGCGGCATCGCGTCGATATCCATCAGTTCGGCAATGCGCACGCCCGAGCGCTTCAGCATCGCCACCGTGTAGTCCGTATGGTGCAGGCCGGAGACGATCATGGCCGCCGGCTGCCAGGAGAGCAGCGAGGCGACCAGCGCCTCTTCCGTGTCCATGTCGTAGTCGGTGACTCCGACCACAGGCTGGTAGCCAGACGAGGCGAGCGAGGCATGAATGCCGCGCAACACATCCGGGAACACGATGTTGGACAGCGACGGGAGCACCACCCCGATCAGGTTGGAGCCGGCCGAAGCCAGTGTTCCAGCGACCCGATTCGGCACATAGCCCATCTGACGAACGACCGCGAGCACACGCTCGCGCGTCTTCTCGGCGACCGACGCCTTGTTGCGCAGCACGCGCGAGACGGTGATCTCGCTTACTTCCGCGCGCTGCGCCACATCGGCCAGGGTATAGGAGTTCTTCACGTTCATAGAGACGACGCCATCCGGGTAAGGGACGCCCGACCATGCCGGACGCGGCTCCTTATCACGGATCGCCGCGCCTGAACCCACTCCCGCGCGACTTACGTCCAGCCACCATCCGCGACATAGCTCTGGTTGGTGCAGGCGCCGGACTCATCGGAAGCGAAGAACATGATCACGCGGGCGATGTCGGCCGGATAGATCTTCCGCTTCAGGCATTGCCGCGTGAAGATCGCCTGCTCTACTTCTGGCGTGACCCAGAGATCGAGCTGGCGCTGCGTCATGATCCAGCCGGGCAGAACGCAATTGACGCGAATGTTGTGCGGCCCGAGTTCGCGCGCCAGGCCGCGGGTCAGGCCGATGACGCCCGACTTCGCGGCGAGATAGGGAGTGAGTCCCTCGACGCCGGCGATATAGGCGAAGGAACCGACATTCACGATCGAGCCGCCGCCGAGCTCGGCCATGTCCTTATAGACGGCCTGGGCGCAGAAGAACTGGTGCTTCAGGTTCACCGCCTGGCGCGAATCCCAGAATTCCGGCGTGATCTCGTCGATGGTGGCGCGCTGGTCATGCGCGGCGTTGTTGACCAGCATGGCGATCGGCCCGAGCTTGGCGCGGATCACCTCAATCGCAGCGCGCGTCGCGTCGATGTCGGTCAGGTCCGCCTTCTCGAACACGCGATGAGGCCGACCTTCGAGCCCGGGCGGGCGAACTGGCGGACGAGTTCCTCGCCGATGCCGCTGCCGCCGCCGGTGATCAGCACGACGCTGTCCACCAGGCTCGGATAGGCGGCGCCATAGCGCGGCCGGTAGGATGACTCTGACGTCAACGCTTCTGTCCTTTCGTCATTCTGCGTCTTGTGGAAGTGCCAGCCGTCCTCATCAGCCCTCCGCGCGCTCGACGCTGCGGATGTTCTGCACGTAGACGTTGACGATGAGGGCGGCGAGCAGGATCAGGCCACGGATCAGGATCTTCAGGAAGCTGTCGATCTGGATGTGGTCGAGGCCGTTGTTGAGCACGCCGAGGACGCAGAGGCCGACGATCGTGTTACCGATGCCGCCGCGTCCGCCGAACAGGCTGGTGCCGCCGACAACGACCGCCGCGATGGCGTCGAGCAGGTAGCCGTCGAACTCGTTCTGCTGGGCGCTGCCAAAATGGGCAACGCCGACCATGCCGGCGATGCCGGAGCAGACGGCGCAGATCACCAGCGCCGCGCCGAGGATAAGCTTCACGTTGACGCCGGAATACTCGGCCGCCTCGCGATTGCCGCCCACCATGTAGATGTAGCGGCCGAAGCGCGTGTAGGTCAGCGTCACATGGCCGACGACCAGGAAGGCGAGCAGTACCAGCGCGATGGTCGGGAAGCCGCCGACATTGCCGGAGCCGAGCGTCGAGACGATGTCCGGAACGTTGTAGGCGATCTGGCCGCGCACCAGCAGCGCCGAGATGCCGGCGCCGATCTGCATCATAGCGAGCGTCATGATAAACGACGGAATGCCGATGAATGTGGTGCCGAAGGCGTTGACCAGGCCGAGGCCGGCGCAGGTCGCCAAAGCCAGAGCCACCGCCAGCCAGCCGGCGACTGGAATATTGGCGATGTTCACATAGCTTTCCTGCAACGTGAAATACGCCACCACGATGCCGGTCGCATTGGCGATCGAGGCCACCGACAGATCGATCTCACCGCAGAGGATCACGAAGGTCAGCCCCACCGCCATGATCCCCGTCACCGAGATCTGGGTGAGGATGTTCGAGGCGTTGTCGATCGTCGCGAAGGACGGGCTGGCGATGCTGAAGAAGATCAGCAGCAGGATCAGCGTCGCGAAGGGCGCGATGTTGCGCATCTGGCTGCGCAGGAACAGGCTCGACTTCGAGGCGCGCGCCGTGCTGGTTTGCTGGAACGTCATGTCAAATCCTTCTCAGGCCGCTTCCAGCAGCCGATCCTTGCTGATCGTCTCGTTGGCAAATTCGCGGACAATGCGTCCCTTCTTCATGACGAGGACGCGATCGGCGAGCGACAGAACCGTCTCCGGCTCGGCCGAGACGACGATGACGGCGAGACCCTCGTCGCGCAGCGCCCGCACAATCTTCACGACATCGTCCTTGGCGCCGACATCCATGCCGCGCGTCGGCTCGCTGAGCACCAGCACCTTCGGGCGGTGGGTCAGCCACTTGGCGAGCGCCACCTTCTGCTGGTTGCCGCCCGAAAGGGCTCCGAGCGCCACCTCGGCGCGCGGCGGCCGGATATGCAGGCTCTCGACATGCTTGTGCGCGATCGACCGCTCGATCGTCGGCTTCAGCCAGAGTCGCGAGATGCGGCCCAGGATGCTGATCGAGACGTTCTTGTAGACCGGCTGCTCGTAGAACAGCATCGAGCGCCGGTTCTCGGGTACGAAGGCAATTCCGGCCTCGCGCGCCTGCGTCGTGTTGCGCAGGCGGCGCTTTCGTCCATCGATCGCCAGCGTGCCGGTATCGGCCTTGAGCTTGCCGAAGAGGGTCCGCGCCAGTTCAATCTGGCCGCAGCCCATGAAACCGTAGATGCCGAGGATCTCGCCGGCCTTCACGTCGAAGGTGACGTCGGTATAGGCGCGGCCATAACCGAGATGCTCGGCGGCGAGCACGACCGGCTGGCCGGGCTTCGACGCCAGGGTGATCGCGCCTGTGTAGCTCTCCTCCAGGTCTTCGTGACCGGAGCCGATCATGCGCTCGATCAGCCAGCCCTTGTCGATGCCCTCGACAGAATGGGTGACGATCAGCCGGCCGTTACGGAAGACCGTGACCGTGTCGGAGATCGAGAGAATGTCGTCGAGGAAATGCGAGATGAAGACGATGCTGCGGCCGCTGGCGCGGACGCCCTTCAGCACCTCGAACAGAAGCTGCACTTCCGGCGGCGACAGCGCCGAGGTCGGCTCGTCGAGGATGATGATGCGCGCACCGGAGAAGATCACGCGCGCCAGCTCGATCAGCTGCTGCAGCCCGATCGGCAGGTCGCCCATGCGCGTCTTAGGATCGACGTCGATGCCGAGGCTTTTCAGCTGCTCGTGCGCGCCCGACATCATGGTGCGCCAGTCGATGATGCCGGCGCCCGTCACCGGCTGCTTGCCGAGATAGACATTCTCGCCGACCGTCAGGTCCGGCATGATGCTGAGTTCCTGATGCACCATGCCAATGCCCGCGGCGAGCGCGTCACGGGCGGAGCGGAAATGCACTTCCCTCCCGTCGATCAGCATCTTGCCTTCGTAATCTGTATGAACGCCGGCGATGATCTTCATCATCGTCGACTTGCCGGCGCCGTTTTCGCCGACGAGGCCGTGAATTTCGCCGGAGCGCAGCGTGAAATCGACTTCGCGCAACGCCGTGACGC
>JAFKJZ010000303.1 GCA_017305815.1 Hyphomicrobiales bacterium | reverse complement strand
ATCTCTATACGCGGATGCTGCTCGGCTGCTGCGTGCTGAAAGTCGCGTCGCCTTCCGGCTTCCGGCAATGGTTCTACGACGAGTTCGTGCCGTGGACGCACTACATACCGGTCGCGGCGGATCTGTCCGATATCGTCGAGAAGGTCGAGTGGTGCCGGGCGCACGACCAGGCCTGCCGCGAGATCGCGGAGGCAGGACAGGACCTCGCCCAGCGGCAACCGCGTGAATCGGAAACCATCGCCACCGTGCAGCGGATCAACGACCGCCTGGCGCCGGGTTAGGTCTGGCAAAGGGACCGGCTGGAAAGAAGAAAGCCCCTCACCCCAACCCTCTCCCGCAAGCGGTAGAGGGGGCGCGCCGCACCCAGTCCTTCGAGAAGAGCGGCTCCGACATTGCAACCACTCCAGCCCAAAAGCCCTCGCCCGCTTGCGGGAGAGGGTCGGGTGAGGGTCTTCCTTGAATGTGGTGGGGTTGGAGGCCGATTCCGGAAGGAAGATCCGGGCTGAACCCTGTGGCTCGGCCCGGGAATGTTCTTACGCCGACTTTTCGGCCTCTTCCGCCTCGACATAGCGCGGGAACACGCCGGCCGGGGTGGGCAGGGTCGAACCGGGCGCGAGCCGACCGGCGGCCCCCAGAGATGGGAAACTGCGGCCGGCTTCCGGGATCGCCAGCAGGTCGAGCAGCTTCGCGGACGAACCCGGCATGGCCGGCTGCGACAGGATGGCGATCTGGCGGATCACCTCGGCCGTGACGTAGAGCACGGTCGCGGCGCGGTCCGGATCGGTCTTGCGCAGCTGCCACGGCGCCTGGTTGGCGAAATAGCGGTTCGCCTCGGCGACGACGCCCCAGACCGCGTTCAGCGCCTGATGGATCTGCTGCCCGTCCATGGCGGCGCGGCAGATCGGCAGCAGGCCATCGGCGGCGGCGAGAATTTCTTCGTCCGCGGGCGTGAAGGAACCCGGCTGCGGAACGACGCCGCCAAGGTTCTTGCCGATCATCGACAGCGAGCGTTGCGCGAGGTTGCCGAGATCGTTCGCGAGATCCGCGTTGATCCGGTTGATGATCGCCTCGTGGCTGTAGTTGCCGTCCTGGCCGAAGGGAACCTCGCGCAGGAAGAAGAAGCGGACCGGATCGACGCCGTAGTGCTCGATCAGCGCGAACGGATCGATGACGTTGCCGAGCGACTTCGACATCTTCTCGCCGCGGTTGAACAGGAACCCGTGCGCGAAGACGCGCTTGGGCGGCTGCAGGCCCGCCGAGAACAGGAACGCCGGCCAATAGACCGAATGGAAGCGCACGATGTCCTTGCCGATGACATGCACGTCGGCCGGCCAGTAGCGCTCGAAGGACTCGCTCTTGTCGTCCGGGAAACCGACCGCCGTGATGTAGTTGGTCAGGGCGTCGACCCAGACATACATCACGTGCTTCGGGTCGCCGGGAACCGGGATGCCCCAGTCGAAGGTCGTGCGCGAGATCGAAAGATCCTTCAGCCCGCCCTTGACGAAGCTGACCACCTCGTTGCGGCGCTCGTCCGGGCCGATGAAATCGCGATTGGCCTCGTAATGCGCGAGCAGCCGATCCTCGTAGGCGGAGAGGCGGAAGAAATAGCTCTCCTCCTCGACCCAGTCGACGACGGTTCCCTGCGGTCCGTAGCGCAGCCCATCGGCCCGAACCTCGGTCTCCGACTCGGCGTAATAGGCCTCGTCGCGCACCGAATACCAGCCGGCGTAGGCATCCTTGTAGATGTCGCCATTGGCTTCCATGCGACGCCAGATCTCTTCCGAGGCGCGGTAATGGCGCGGCTCGGTGGTCCGGATGAAGTCGTCATTGGAGCAGTTCAGCGCCTCGGCCATGGCCTGGAAGCGCGGCACGTTACGATCGGCCAACTCGCGGGCCGTGATGCCGTCGCGCGCCGCCGTCTGCACCATCTTGATGCCGTGCTCGTCCGTCCCGGTCAGGAAGAAGACGTCGTAGCCGTCCAGCCGCTTGAAACGGGCAAGCGTATCGGTCGCCAGCATCTCGTAGGCATGGCCGATATGCGGAACACCGTTCGGATAGGAAATCGCTGTCGTGATGTAGAATTTCGGCGCTGTCACCGCTGTCTCGCTTTTCTTTCTACGCAACCAATAGTCTGTGCGCCAGCCGGGGCCGGCCGTTCGACAGCTTCACATTCGGGTCGCGCGAGCGAGGATGTTCATGGTCGTGAGCACAAACTGTTTGCGGTCGAGATTGAGCGCCTCGACCTCGGCCGAAGACTGTCGCAGCTTTTCCCACACCTCCGCCCAAGTCGCAAGCGGCGTCGCCGCAACGCTTTCGGGTATCGGAGAGCCGTCAGGCTCCGGCAGCGCGCGGGCGCGGCGGTTCAGCCAGGCGAAGACGAGATCGACGAAATTGGCGAAAGCCTCGTCGGCGCCGCGCTGGGCGACCAGGTCGCCAAGGGCATGGGCCGCCTGCCCGTCCAACTGCGGAAAGCGCGCCACGACCCGCGAGAAGGCGCGCCCGATCGCCGCCGCGTCCTCGTCCAGGAAGCCGATGGCGCGGCGCAGGCTCCCCTGCCCGGCCTCGGCGGCGAAACGCCTGATGTCGGCCTCGGCGTCGGAATGCGCCTGCAGCGCCGTCTCGATCGCCGGCACCGTCAGGAGCGGCAGGTCGAGCCGACGGCAGCGCGAGCGGATGGTCGGCAGCAGCCGGCCCGGCGCATGCGAGATCACCAGGAAGAGCGAGCGCTTCGGCGGCTCCTCCAGGATCTTCAGCAGCGCGTTGGCGGCGTTGGGGTTCATGTCGTCGGCCGAGTCGACGATGGCGATCCGCCAGCCCGCCTCGCCCGCCGTCGAGCCGAAGAACGGGATCGTGCGCCGAATCTCGTCGATCGTCAGGCTGGCCTTGAAGCGCTTGCCCTGCTCGTCCCAGGGGCGCGACAGGGTCAGGATGTTGGGATGCGAACGCGCGGCGATCTTGGCGGCCGCGGGCGAACCCGCCGGCACGGCGAGCGTGGCGGCATCCGGCGCCCGCGCGGGGTCGGGATAGGTCAGCGCGAAGCGGGCGAAACGATAGGCGAGCGTCGCCTTGCCGATGCCGCGCGGCCCGCCGATCATCCAGGCATGGTGCATGCGCTCGCCGCGATAGGCCTCGACCATCAGCCGCTCGACGGCGGGGTCGCCATGCCACTCCGTCTGCTCTTCCGGCAGCGGCCAGCCCTCGATGGCATCGGGGCGCGTCATGTCCGGCACAGCCATGCGACTAGCTCACGCTTTCTTGGATTCGCTGGCGGACGCCCTGCCAGATGGCCTCGGCGACGGCGTCCTGGGTCTGGTTGGCGTCGATGACGAGGCAGCGATCCGGCTCGACGGCGGCAATCGCCAGGAACAACGCGCGCCGGCGCTCGTGCCGCTCCACCGTCTCCTTCTCGAAGCGGTCCGGCGGGCCTTCCTCGCCGCTCCGCCGCCGCGCCGCGCGCTCGAGGCCGATCTCGACCGGCAGGTCGAGCACCAGCGTCAGGTCGGGGCGCAGGCCGCCGATGGCGATCTTCTCGAGGCTGTCGAGCAATCCCGCATCGACGCCGTCGGAGCCCTGATAGGCGCGGGTCGAATCGATGAAGCGGTCGCACAGCACCCAGTCGCCGCGTTCGAGCGCGGGACGGATCAGCCGGTCGACATGATCGGCCCGCGCCGCGGCGAACAGCATCGTCTCCGCCTCGGGTCCGAGCGGCTCGGCCGCGCCGGACAGGATGAAGGCGCGGATCTGTTCGGCGAGTTCGGTGCCGCCTGGCTCGCGCGTCAGCACGACCGAATGCCCCGTCTCGCGCAGGCGTTCGGCCAGGCGGCGGATCTGAGTGGATTTTCCCGACCCCTCCCCGCCCTCGAATGTGATGAACCGACCCGGCAAGCGCGTCATAACTTCCCGCGTCATAACTTCCATTGTGGCAGCCACCCGATCAGCAGTTGCTGGACGGCATCGAGGGCGCGCTGATC
>JAFKJZ010000302.1 GCA_017305815.1 Hyphomicrobiales bacterium | reverse complement strand
GCAGCATCACGCCGACTTCCAACTCGCTCATGCCTTCGATGCGGATGAAGCGGGCCGGCAGAAGGATGAACGGCACGATGAAGGAATAGGCAACCGCGACCGGCAGCGCCTGCACCGAGACGAAGCGGGCATACCGGAACAGCGACAGGTCGAGCATCGGCCGCGTCTGCAGATTCTCGATGGCGATGAAGGCGACGAGCAGGACGGCGGCGCCGGTCAAAAGCGTCACCACCAGCGTGTCGTCCCAGCCGCGTTCCGGCCCGAGGATGATGCCGAAGGTGAGCGCGACGAGCATGGCGGTGAAGCTGCCGGCGCCCCAGCGATCGATGCCGATGGCGCCGGGATCGCGGGTTTCGCGCATTCTCGGCACGCCGACGACGAGGATGACCAGCCCCGCCAGCGCGGTGGCGACGAACAGCGCCCGCCAGCCGGACGAGCCGATCAGCGCGCCGGTGACCAGCGGTCCGAAGGCGAGGCCGATGCCGAAGCCGGTGCCGAGCAGGCCAAGCGCGCGGGTGCGGTCGGCGCCCTCATATTCCTGCGCCACGGCGGCGAATCCGGCCGAGATCGACAGCGCCGCCGCGATCCCCTGCAGCGCGCGCAGGAAATCGAGGATCAGCACGTTCGGCGACAGCGCCACGGCGAGCGAGGTGAGCGTGAAGCTGATGGCGCCGATGCGGAACATGCGCTTGCGGCCGAACTGGTCGGCCAGCGCGCCGCCGAGCATGATCGTGCTGCCGAAGGCGAGCATGAAGCCGTTGACGATCCAGGTCAGCAAGGCAAGGTCGCCGCCGAGATCGCGTCCGATCGCGGGGGTGGCGACCGCCGGACCGGTGAAGGAGAGCGGCATGGTGACCGCGACGAGGAAAACGGCGGCGAGCACGAGGTGCCGGCCCGGAGCCGCCTGGTGAGAAGCGTCGGTCATGGTGGTCTCGATCTGTTGGGCGGGGCCGGCGCGGGGCGCGGCCCATGGAGACGCTGAAGCCCGCGACGGGAGAGGCGTCGCGGGCTCAGGGTCATCACCGACACACGTATTTATGTGTCGATCGATACACAAATCATAATGGCTTGATTCCGGGCGTCAAGCGCTTTATTTGTTGATCGTTACAAAAAGAAAAGGGCTGCACGCAAGCCATGAATGCACGCGGACGTCCCCGTAGCTTCGATCGCTCCGTCGCCCTCGAACGGGCCATGGACGTGTTCTGGGCTCGCGGCTATGCCGGCACCTCGATCTCGGAGCTGACCGAGGCGATGGGCATCAATTCGCCGTCGCTCTATGCCGCCTTCGGCTCCAAGGAAGAGCTGTTTCGCGAGGCGGTGGCGCTCTATGTCGCGACCGACGACGCCTGCACCATGCAGATGCTCGAGGGCGACCTGACGACGCGCGATTCGATCGCGGCGATGCTGGCGGCGAGCGCCCGCTCCTGCGCCCGGCCCGACAAGCCGACCGGCTGCTTCGTCATGCTGGGCGCCACCAATGGCGGCCCCGACACCGACGCGGCGCAGCAGTTCCTCTGCGACCAGCGCAAGGACATGGCGCGGCGGATCCGGGCGCGGCTGCAGCGCGGCGTCGCCGATGGCGAATTGCCGCCCGGCCTCGATCTCGACCGCATCGCCGCCTATTTCGGCACCATCATCAAGGGCATGTCGATCGAGGCGCGCGACGGCGCCGATGGCGAGACGCTGCTCTCGGTGGCGCATAGCGCCATGCGCGGCTGGGACGCGCTGACCTCGACGCAGGGTTGATGGCCGGCGGCTATTGGCTCGGCTGGCCGACGTCGAACCGGTTGCCGTCGGGATCGGCGAAGACGAAGGCGCGCAGGCCGTAGTTCTGGTCGCGCAATCCCTTGATGATGCGCACGCCATGCGCCTGGCAGCGCGCATGCAGCGCGTCGACGTCGTCGACCATCAGATGCGCGACATTGTGGAGACCGGGCTTGTGGTCACGCCGCAGGTTCAGATGCAACTCGGCCCCCTCGCGCTTCAGGATCATGAAGCCGACGGGATCGCCGTTCTCGAAGGTCTTCGTGAAGCCGAGAATGTCGCGATAGAAGGCGTGCGCCCGCTCGATGTCGCGCACGGTGATGCCGGGCGCCATGCGGCCGAAGCGGACGCCATGATCGGTCGGGGCAGGGGAGGAAGGATCGGTCATCGTTTCATCTCGATTGCGCAGCTACGCTTGCGGTCCGGACGGTGCCGGGTCGCCGCGAGGCCTGCGGAGGAATTTCGATGAGACGGTGCTCGGCGCGAAACCTAGCCGAAGCCACGGGAATTGGGAACCTGTCATCGCGCCGAATTCGCCCGGCCGGCCGTCCGGCGGCCCGTTGCCCCTTGTCCTGCGCAGGGCGGCGGCTCATTTGAAGCATTCCTGATTTCTGTGAAATTGTGATATGAGGCCGGCAACAATGATGGATGGCCTTGATGCGCGCGTTTCGCGCCCGGCCTCTCACCCGGATACCGACATGACCGCACCGCTCGCCGTGGCCACCACCGCCCCGCTCAAGACTCCGCTCTCGCTGACGGAGACGCCCTCGCTCGTCGGCCTGTCACGCCCCGAGATCGGCGAAAGGCTCGCCGGCATCGGCATCGAGCCGAAGCAGATCCGCATGCGCACGGCGCAGATCTGGAACTGGATCTACGCGCGCGGCGTCACCGACTTCAACGACATGCTCAACGTGTCGAAGGACCTGCGCGCCACGCTCGCGGCCAATTTCACGCTGAAGCGGCCCGAGATCGTCACCGAGCAGATCTCGCAGGACGGCACGCGCAAGTGGCTGCTGCGCTTCCCGGCGCGCGGCGCCGGCCGGCCGGTCGAGATCGAGACCGTCTACATCCCCGAGATCGGCCGCGGCACGCTCTGCGTCTCCTCGCAGGTCGGCTGCACGCTCACCTGCTCGTTCTGCCACACCGGCACGCAGAAGATGGTGCGCAACCTGACGGCGGAAGAGATCGTCGGCCAGATCCTCGTCGCGCGCGACCGCCTCGGCGATTTCCCGGACAAGACGACGCCGGTCGGCGCCGCCGTCCCGTCCGAGGGCCGCCTCGTCTCCAACATCGTCATGATGGGCATGGGCGAGCCGCTCTACAATTTCGACAACGTCAAGCAGGCGCTGCTGATCGCCTCCGACGGCGAGGGGCTGTCGCTGTCGAAGCGCCGCATCACGCTGTCGACTTCCGGCGTGGTGCCGATGATCCCGCGCACCGGCGAGGAGATCGGCTCGATGCTGGCGATCTCGCTGCACGCCGTGCGGGACGACCTGCGCGACATGCTGGTGCCGCTCAACAAGAAATATCCGATCGCCGAACTGCTCGACGCCTGCCGCAACTATCCCGGCCTCTCCAACGCCCGCCGCATCACCTTCGAATATGTGATGCTGAAGGACGTCAACGACACGGCGGCCGATGCGCGCGAACTGGTCCGCCTGCTTCGCGGCATCCCGGCCAAGATCAACCTGATCCCGTTCAATCCGTGGCCGGGCGTCAACTACCAGTGCTCCGACTGGGAGACGATCGAGGCCTTCTCCGACATCGTCAACCGCGCGGGCTATGCCTCGCCGATCCGCACGCCGCGCGGCCGCGACATCCTCGCCGCCTGCGGCCAGCTGAAGAGCGAGAGCGAGCGCATGCGCGTCCGCGAGCGCCTGGCGCTCGAGGCGATGGTCACCAACGACGAAGACTGATGCTGACCTTTCTCCGCATCCTGTTCGTCATCCCGCTCGGGCTGATCGCGGCGATCATCGCGGCCATCGTCGTCTATCTCGGCTCGTTCGGCTTCTTCGAGACGGACAGCTGGGTCGGTCCCGGCGGCGACATCACGGCGATCATCGAGCCGGTGATCGTCGTTGTTGCCGGCATCACCCGCTTCGCGGTTCTGCCATTCCTGGTCGGCATCGTCATCGCCGAGATCTTCGCGCTGCGCTCGGTGATCCTGTGGTCGCTGTTCGGCGGCGCGATCGGGCTCGGGATCTTCCTTTCGGCG
>JAFKJZ010000301.1:747-8029 GCA_017305815.1 Hyphomicrobiales bacterium | reverse complement strand
GTAGCCTATCCCGACACCTGCGTCGGCACCGATAGCCACACCACCATGGTGAACGGCCTCGGCGTGCTCGGCTGGGGCGTCGGCGGCATCGAGGCCGAGGCCGCGATGCTCGGCCAGCCCGTCTCGATGCTGATCCCGGAAGTGATCGGCTTCAAGCTGACCGGCAAGCTGAATGAGGGCATCACCGCCACCGACCTCGTGCTGACCGTCACGCAGATGCTGCGCAAGAAGGGTGTCGTCGGCAAGTTCGTCGAGTTCTTCGGCCCCGGCCTCGAGCACCTGTCGCTCGCCGACCGCGCCACCATCGGCAACATGGCGCCGGAATATGGCGCCACCTGCGGCTTCTTCCCGGTCGACGGCGAGACCATCGCCTATCTCGACGAGACGGGCCGCAAGGCCGAGCGCATCGCGCTGGTCGAGGCCTATTCGAAGGCGCAGGGCATGTGGCGCGAGCCCGGCCTCGCCGATCCGGTCTTCACCGACGTGCTCGAGCTCGACATCTCCTCGGTGCTGCCGTCGCTCGCCGGCCCGAAGCGCCCGCAGGACCGCGTGCTGCTCTCCGACGCCAAGGCCGGCTTCCTCACCTCGCTCGAGGGCGAGTTCAAGAAGCCGGGCGAGGCCGACAAGCGCGTCGCCGTCGCCGGCACCGACTACACGGTCGGCCATGGCGACGTGACGATCGCCGCCATCACGTCCTGCACCAACACCTCGAACCCGAGCGTGCTGATCGCCGCCGGCCTGCTCGCCCGCAACGCGGTCGCCAAGGGCCTGAAGTCGAAGCCGTGGGTGAAGACCTCGCTGGCGCCGGGATCGCAGGTGGTCGAGGAATACCTCGCCTCCGCCGACCTGCAGAAGGACCTCGACGCCCTCGGCTTTAACCTCGTCGGCTTCGGCTGCACCACCTGCATCGGCAATTCCGGCCCGCTGCCGGAGGACATCTCCGTCGCCATCAACCAGGGCGACCTGGTCGCCGCCGCCGTGCTGTCGGGCAACCGCAACTTCGAAGGCCGCGTCAATCCGGACGTCAAGGCGAACTACCTCGCCTCGCCGCCGCTGGTCGTCGCCTATGCGCTGGCCGGTTCGCTGCAGATCGACCTGACCACCGAGCCGCTCGGCACCGGTTCGAACGGCCAGCCGGTCTATCTGAAGGACATCTGGCCCTCCAACCAGGAGATCGCCACCTTCATCCGCGAGAACGTCACCAAGAAGATGTTCCAGGCCAAGTATGCCGACGTCTTCAAGGGCGACGCCAACTGGCAGAAGATCGCGGTGCCGCAGGGCGAGACCTATGCCTGGGACGGCCAGTCGACCTATGTGCAGAACCCGCCCTATTTCGTCGGCATGGAGCGCGAGCCCGAGGCCGTGACGGATATCCTCGGCGCCCGCGTCATGGGCCTGTTCCTCGATTCGATCACCACCGACCACATCTCGCCGGCCGGTTCGATCAAGGAAGCCAGCCCCGCCGGCAGCTATCTGCGCGATCACCAGGTCCGCCCGGCCGACTTCAACCAGTACGGCACCCGTCGCGGCAACCATGAAGTGATGATGCGCGGCACCTTCGCCAACATCCGCATCAAGAACCAGATGCTGGGCGGCAAGGAAGGCGGCTTCACCAAGCATTGGCCGGACGGCACCGAGATGCCGATCTATGATGCCGCGATGAAGTACAAGGCCGAGGGCGTTCCGCTGGTGGTGTTCGCCGGCAAGGAATACGGCACCGGCTCGTCCCGCGACTGGGCGGCCAAGGGCACCAAGCTGCTCGGCATCCGCGCCGTCGTCGCCCAGTCCTTCGAGCGCATTCATCGCTCGAACCTGGTCGGCATGGGCATCGTGCCGCTCGTCTTCGAGGAAGGCACCTCCTGGCAGACGCTCGGCCTCAAGGGCGACGAGACGGTGACGATCAAGGGCATCGCCGGCGACCTGAAGCCGCGCCAGATGCTCGACGCGGAAATCACCTTCGCCGACGGCACCCGCAAGGTCGTCCCGCTGCTCTGCCGAATCGATACGCTCGACGAGCTCGACTACTTCAAGAACGGCGGCATCCTGCAGTTCGTGCTCCGGAAGCTCGTTGCCTGAGCCCAATAGTATCGAGTTACGAACAATTTCGTGATTCTGCCGCGCGGCGATTTTCTTAATTGCCGCGCGGGTTTAGCCGGACAGAGGCTGTGGATGACCGGTACCGATTCACAGCCGGTCACCCTTAATTGAATGGCTTACGATCAATCCCGGATCTAGCTTTTCGACGGCACGCACGGCGTGCGGTTGTCTCGGCGATCAGGATAAGTTTGCGGGCATGTTCGTTCCGAAACCCACTTGGATTGTCTTGGCCATTGGCCTGGGCATCATCCCGGCTATCTCGGCTTGGGCCAGCGAGCCCGGCAGCGAGATAAAGACCGAACCGAAAATCTCCGCGGTGCTGGAATTGTTCACCAGCCAGGGCTGCGCTTCCTGTCCCCCGGCGGACGAGGTGCTGGAGGGCTTCGCCGAACGCGACGACATCGTCGCCCTGTCGCTTCCCGTCGACTACTGGGACTATCTCGGCTGGAAGGACACGCTCGCCAGCCACGAATTTACCGCCCGCCAGAAATCCTACGCCAATGCCCGCGGCGACCGGCAGATCTATACGCCGCAGATGATCGTCAACGGCACGCAGCACGTCGTCGGCAGCGACAAGGCGGCGATCGAGGCGGTGCTGAAGTCGGAGCCGCCGCTGGCCGTTCCCGTCGCCATGGAGATGGCCGGCGACGCGATCCGGGTGAAGATTGGCCAGACCGCGGACCGGGCCATCCCCCGTGTGCGCAAGGCGACGATCTGGCTGGCGCTCTATAAGCGCCATGTCGACGTGCCGATCCGCACCGGCGAAAATCAGGACCGCACGCTCGCCTACTACAACGTCGTCACCAAGCTGCGCCCGATCGCCATGTGGCGCGGCGAGGCGGTCGACGTCGATCTGCCGATGAGCGAGTACCACCAGGCCAATGCGGATGGCTGCGCCATACTGCTGCAGGCCGAGAACGAGCGCGGGGAGCCCGGTCAGATCCTCGGAGCCGCGTTTTCTGAAAAGGGCGCCGACTGGTAGCCCTGCCGCAGCGAGGCCGGAAGATCCTGACCGCCCGGCCGATCCATCGCCATTGCCATAACCATGATCACGCGCCGGCCGCATAGCGTCCGGCGCCGATCATCTGCCCTCCCGGCAGCGCCGGCCTGGCGGTGTCGCGGCCCGGTCTTTCCGCCCGATCGGGGCAGCAAGGCCGGTGCCCGTCTTTCAGCCGATGGTCTTCTCCGCTCGGCAGCAGCTCCGCCCGCCGCCGCCTGGGCGGCGAGGCCGGCCACCAGCGGATGGGCCGGATTGAGCTCGAGGATCTGGGCGGCGCGGCCGCCGGCCCCGTCGCGGCTCGCCAGGATCTTTTCCAGCTGCCTGTCGGGCCCGAACTCCGGCGCCACCAGGCAGGCCGGGCTGGTCGCCAGCCGGTTCGAGCCGCGCACCTCGACGACCTTGTCGCCGAGCGCCTGCTTGAGGCGCAGCGTCAGCGCGGCGAGCGCCGCTTCGGAGGCGGGCTTCTCCTCGCTGGCGGCGTCCTTGGCGGCCTCCGCTTCCAGCACCGGGATCAGGTCGAGGCTGGCGGCGCCCTGCGTTACCGACTGGAACGGCTTGCCGTCGAAGCCGAGCGCGGTGCGGACCCAGAAGGCGTCGACCGGGTCGGCGAGCACCAGCACCTCGACGCCGCGCTTGGCGTAGCCCTCGAGATGCGGGCTGGCGGCGATGGTCGCCGCGTCGTCGCCGAGCGCGTAGTAGATCGCCGTCTGGCTGGGCCGGAAGGCGGCGACGACCTCGGCGAGGCTGCGCCAGTTGTCGCCGCCCGTCGTCGTCTTGAAGCGCGCCAGCTTGAACAGCGCGTCGCGCCGGTCGGGCGCCTCGTAGAGGCCCTCCTTCAGCACGGCGCCGAAGGATTCCCAGACCTTGGCGAAGCTGTCGGCATTGTCGGTCGCGAGCTTGTCGAGGTCGGCGAGGATGCGGTTGGTGACGCCCTTGCCGATCGCCTCGATCACCGGGTTCTTCTGCAGCATCTCGCGCGAGAGATTGAGCGGCAGGTCTTCCGAATCGATGACGCCGCGCACGAAGCGCAGCCAGGGCGGCAGGATCTCGGCCTCGTCGGTGATGAAGACGCGGCGGACATAGAGCTTTACCTTGCCCTGCCGCTCCGGCTCGAACAGGTCGAACGGCCGCGACGACGGCACGAAGAGCAGCACGGAATATTCCGTCCGGCCCTCGGCGCGATAGTGGATGGTGACGGCCGGCTCGTCGAAGCGGCCGCCGACATGGCCGTAGAAGTCCTTGTATTCTTCCTCGGTGACCGAGGCCTTCGACTTCCGCCACAGCGCGCTGCCGTCGGCGAGTTGCTCCTCGCTGCCGTCGGCGAGCTTCAGCACGATCGGAACCGGCACATGCGCCGAATAGGCGGTGACGATGCGCTCGATTGTCTCCGTCTCGGCATAGCTGGCATTGTCGGGGTTCAGGTGCAGCACGATCCGCGTGCCGCGCGCAGGCGCTTCGGCCAGGTCGACGGGCTCGATCTCGTAGGCGCCCTTGCCGTCGGAATGCCAGCGCCAGGCCTCGTCGGAACCGGCCTTGCGCGAGAGGACGGTGACGCTGTCGGCGACCATGAAGGCGGAGTAGAAGCCGACGCCGAACTGGCCGATCAGCGCCGAACCCTTCGCGCCCTCGCCGGCCTGCTCGAGGAAGGCGCGGGTGCCGGACTGGGCGATGGTGCCGAGATTGTCGATTAGCTCCTGCCGGTCCATGCCGATGCCGTTGTCGGAGATGGCGAGGCTGGGCGCTTTCTTGTCGGCCTCGATGACGATCCGGAAGGCGTCGCCGCCCTCGGCGATGGCCGGATCCGACAGCGAGAGCGTGCGCAGCTTCTCGCAGGCGTCGGCGGCGTTGGAGATCAGTTCGCGCAGGAAGACGTCGCGATTCGAATAGACCGAATGCACCATCATGTGCAGCAGGCGGGAGACCTCGGCTTCGAAAGTGCGGGTTTCGGCGGCTGGCTTCTGTTCAGACACGCTTCTCTCTCCGGTATTTTCGTCCCGTCGCCACGGGCCATCGGCAGGCGGGGAACGCGATCGGCATCAGGCCGGCGCAGGCGCGGCGGCGCTGATATCGCCGGTTGGCAGCGGAGATTCAAGGCCGGAGGGCCGCGCCCGTCCCGCAGGCAAAGAAAAAGGCCGGCGGGGGCCGACCTCAGGGGACTTTTTGGGAGGGGGAATGCAATTCGACGTCTGCTTCGAAGGTGGTCCGGCTCGACTGAGGACCCCGGGGGGCTGGGGGGCTGAGAAATTCCGAAGCCTTGGCCAAGCCGGACCGTTCGAAGCGATGATGAGATATTGCCGGGCCAATGCGGCCGGTGCCGGGCCGAAAAAGGGCGGAATAAAGGAATTTTTAGGCTTAACTTCAAAGCGGCGTGATGATTGCGGCGAAATCGCGTTTGCCGGCTCCGGAATGCCGGCGGACCGCCGTTCCGGGCCGAATCGTTCGCGAGCCTTGCCAGTCGTGTCGATCGGAGCGATCATGACGCTTCGATGACGGAGCGGCTCGTAACAGGAGGCGCCATTGAGCGAAGGTGACGAGAAGGCGTCGGCCGGCGGCAGCGCGACGCTGGTCACGCTGAAACCGCCGGAAGCGACGAAGGTCGCGCCCCTGATTGCTTTCAACCGACTGGAGCTGAACGAGATCCTGCGCGTCTATGGGCGCATGGTCGCCGCCGGCGAATGGCGCGATTATGCGATCGACCATCTGCGCGACAAGGCGGTGTTCTCGATCTTCCGCCGTTCATCCGAAATGCCGCTCTACAAGGTGGTGAAGGACCCGGAGCTGCGGAACCGCCAGGGCGCCTATGCGGTGATCGCGGCGGGCGGCTACATCATGAAGCGCGGCCACGACCTGCGGCAGGTGCTGGCGGTGCTGGATACGAAGCTGAAGCTCGTCCAGGGCTGAGCCGTCCTAGATCGGCTTGGCGGGTCTATTGGTGCTGATTGGAGATCTCGTCGGCCTCGCATCGCGCATAGTCATATGCCTATCGCGCGAACCGGCTGGCTTGCTGCGACAACGCATTGGCCTCGCTGACAAACGAGTTCAGCTTTTCGATATATTCCTCGACCTCGCGCTTGTAGCTATCGATTTCCCAGCTATCGCACTCATGCTTCCCTGACCATTTATAGCTGGAGAGGCAGTAGGGCACATCGGGACGGTCGAACCTGCCGGGTGCACTCGGAGCGGAAAAACGGCCGTATGGCTCGGAGCAGAACGCATGGGCGTTGCCCGCTCCCGCCAGCATAATCCCCAACGCAGCGGCGAAGCGCTTCACGGCACCTTCCCTCTCATCTGATATCCCTTCGCTATATCTGAAGGTCGGGGGCACTAGAAGGGATGCCCGGCGGCGCGTCGCTGCCGGCGCCGAGGGCGCGCTGCATCAGCACGCTGTCGATCCAGCGGCCATGCTTCCAGCCGACATTCTCGAAGATGCCGACGAGGCGGAAGCCGAGCGCCCGGTGCAGGCGGATCGACGCCTGGTGGCCGGAATCGCCGATGACGCCGACCATCTGGCGGAAGCCGGCCTCCGTCGCGGCCTCGATCAGCGCCGCCAGCAGGCGGCGGCCGACGCCGCGCCCCTGCGCGGCCGGGCTCAGATAGATCGAATCCTCGACCGTGTGGCGGTAGGCAGGCCGGGCGCGATAGGGGCCGGCATAGGCATAGCCGAGCAGCTCGTTGCTCTCGGTCGCGACCAGATAGGGATGGCCGCCGGCGAGCAGCGCGTCGTGGCGCCGCCGCATCTCGTCGAGGTCGGGCGGATCGAGCTCGAAGCTTGCCGTGCCGTGCAGCACCGAATGCGCGTAGATCGCCGTGATGGCGGCGAGGTCGTCGAGGGTGACGGGGCGGATTTCGATGGGGTCCGGAGTGGCATGCATGGCGCTGTCTCGCATTGAGCGGGGCGACCATAGCGACGGCAAGGGTGCTGGCAACGAAAATGCGCGTCGGCAATAAAAAAGGGCGCGGCCTAGGCCGCGCCCTCGCTATCTGCTGGATGCCCCGCCTTAGCGGCGGTCGCCGAACAGGCGCAGCAGCATCAGGAACAGGTTGATGAAGTCGAGGTACAGCGTCAGCGCGCCCATGATCGCCTTGCGGCCGGCCACGGTGCCGTCGTCGCCGACATAGTACATTTCCTTGATCTTCTGCGTGTCATAGGCGGCGAGGCCCACGAAGATCAGCACGCCGAGGACC
>JAFKJZ010000301.1:0-734 GCA_017305815.1 Hyphomicrobiales bacterium | reverse complement strand
CGAGGACCGAGATCGCGAAGCCGAGCGCCGACGATCCGATGAAGATGTTGACGATCGAGGCGATGATGATGCCGATCAGGCCCATGAACAGGAACGAGCCCATTCCGGTCAGGTCGCGCTTCGTCGTGTAGCCATAGAGGCTCATCGCGCCGAAGGTGGCGGCGGTGATGAAGAACACCTGCGTGATCGACTGCGCCGTGTAGACAGCGAAGATCGACGACAGCGAGACGCCCATCAGCGCCGCATAGCCCCAGAACACGAGCTGGGCGGTCGACGTCGACATCTTCTGGATGCCGAAGGACAGCCAGAACACGAGCGCGACCGGCGCGAGCACCAGCACCCACATGATCGGGCCGGTGTAGATCGCGGCGCCGAGGCTGGTCAGCATCAGGCCGTTCTGCATCTGGCCGACGGCCTGCGCCGGGTCGCTGGTGACGGCCAGCTTGAAGATACCGAGCGCGGCTGCGCCGGTGATCATCAGGCCGATCGCCATGTAGTTGTAAACCTGCAGCATGTGGCTGCGCAGGCCCTGGTCGATAACACCGGTTTCGGCACGCGCTGCGCCAAACGGTGAGACGCGATTGTCGAAATCTGCCATCGAGCTCCCTCTCCGAACCAAAAAATCCGCGGACTTTCCGCCGCGAAACCCCCGTTTCCATCATCCGGCGTCAGAAACCCTTTCGGTTCCGCCGGGCGATAAGCCCTCGGGTGCACATGCGATATGGGCACCCCGA
>JAFKJZ010000300.1 GCA_017305815.1 Hyphomicrobiales bacterium | reverse complement strand
AGCCTGTCGCTCGGCGGCAAGATCGTCGACTATTTCTGGCACATCACGCTGCCGATCATCGCCATGTCGCTTTCCGCCTTCGCGACGACGACGCTTTTGACCAAGAACTCGTTCCTCGACGAGATCCGCAAGCAATATGTCGTCACCGCGCGCGCCAAGGGGCTGTCGGAGCGCAAGGTGCTCTACGGCCATGTCTTCCGCAACGCGATGCTGATCGTCATCGCCGGCTTCCCCGGTGCGTTCATCACATCCTTCTTTGCCGGATCGCTGCTGATCGAGACGATCTTCTCGCTCGACGGCCTCGGCCTGCTCGGCTTCGAATCCGTGATCAACCGCGACTATCCCGTCGTGTTCGCCACCCTCTTCATCTTCTCGCTCATGGGGCTCGTCATCGGCCTGCTCTCCGACCTGACCTACACCTGGATCGATCCGCGCATCGATTTCGAACGGCGGGATGTCTGACGTGACCGATGTTTCCGCCCAGGCCCGCGAAATCGAGCCGCGCCGCCTGGCGCTCTCGCCGCTCAACCTCCGCCGCTGGCGCAATTTCAAGGCGCACCGGCGCGGATACTGGTCGCTCTGGATTTTCCTGGCGTTGTTCGGGCTGACGCTCTGCTCCAACTTCATCGCCAACGACCGGCCGCTGGTCGCCTCCTACAAGGGCGAATTGCTGCTGCCGGTCTTCACCGACTATCCGGAGGAGAAGTTCGGCGGCTTCCTGGCGACCACCAATTTCCGCGATCCCTTCATCCAGGAAGAGATCAACGCCAATGGCTGGATGATCTGGCCGCCGATCCGCTATTCCTACGACACCGTCAACAACGACATGGCGACGCCGGCGCCGGCCCCGCCCTGGTGGATGATCCCGAAGGAAGACCGCTGCCGCGCCTATCCGCTCGGCGACGCCGACCCCAATTGCACGCTCGGCAACTTCAACTGGATGGGCACCGATGACCAGGGCCGCGACGTCGTCGCGCGCCTGCTCTATGGCGTGCGCCTGTCCGTGCTGTTCGGCCTGGTGCTCACCGTCGTCTCCTCTGCGATCGGCATCCTCGCCGGCGCGGTGCAGGGCTATTTCGGCGGCTGGCTCGACCTGATCTTCCAGCGCTTCATCGACATCTGGACCTCGCTGCCCGAGCTCTACATCCTCTTGATCATGGCCTCGATCCTGGTGCCGAGCTTCTGGGTGCTGCTCGGCATCCTGCTGCTGTTCTCCTGGGTGCGGCTGGTCGGGCTGGTGCGCGCCGAATTCCTGCGCGCGCGAAACTTCGAATATGTCCGAGCGGCGCGGGCGCTCGGCGTCAGGAACCGGACGATCATCGTCCGCCACGTCCTGCCCAACGCGATGGTGGCGACGCTGACCTTCCTGCCCTTCATCCTGAACGGCTCGATCACGACGCTGACCTCGCTCGACTTCCTAGGCTTCGGCCTGCCGCCGGGCTCGCCGTCGCTCGGCGAATTGCTGGCGCAGGGCAAGAACAACCTTCAGGCGCCCTGGCTCGGCCTGACCGGCTTCGTCGTCATCTCGGTGATCCTGAGCCTGCTGGTCTTCATCGGCGAGGCCGTGCGCGACGCGTTCGACCCCAGAAAGACGTTCGGCTGATGACGGAAAAGACCATGACCGCCGAACCCGGCACCGCCCCGCTCCTCGCCGTCGAGGACCTCTCCGTCCACTTCCTGCAGGGAGAGACGCGCACCGTCGCCGTCGACCGGATCTCGTTCACCGTCGGGCGCGGCGAAACCGTCGCGCTGGTCGGCGAATCCGGCTCCGGCAAGTCGGTGACGGCGCTCTCCATATTGAAGCTGCTGCCCTACCCTTCGGCCGAGCACCCGACCGGCCGCATCCTGCTCCACGACAAGGACCTCCTGACCGCCAGCGACCGCGAGTTGCGCAAGGTGCGCGGCAACGACGTCACGATGATCTTCCAGGAGCCGATGAGCTCGCTCAACCCGCTGCACACGATCTCGCAGCAGATCGGCGAGATCCTGAAGATCCATCGCGGCATGTCTGGCAAGGCGGCGGAGAAGCGTATCCTCGAGTTGCTCGTCGAGGTCGGCATCCGTGACGCGGAAAAGCGCCTGAACGCCTATCCGCACCAGCTTTCGGGCGGCCAGCGCCAGCGCGTCATGATCGCGATGGCGCTCGCGAACGAGCCGGACCTCCTGATCGCCGACGAGCCGACCACCGCGCTCGACGTCACCGTTCAGGCGCAGATCCTGAAGCTCCTGAAGGAGATCCAGGGCCGCACCGGCATGGCGATGCTGTTCATCACCCATGACCTCGGCATCGTGCGCAAGATCGCCGACCGGGTCTGCGTGATGACCAAGGGCAAGATCGTCGAACAGGGGCCGACGAAGGAAATCTTCGCCCACCCGCAGCACAGCTACACCAGGCACCTGCTGGCGGCCGAACCGAAGGGCGCGCCGCCGCCGGCCGACGACAGCGCACCGGTCGTCGTGCAGACGCATGATCTCAAGGTCTGGTTCCCGATCAAGCGCGGCATCTTCCGGCGCACGGTTGACAACATCAAGGCGGTCGACGGCATCGACGTCGCCGTCCGGCGCGGGCAGACGCTCGGCGTCGTCGGCGAATCCGGCTCGGGCAAGACGACGCTCGGCCTCGCCATGATGCGGCTGATCAGCTCGAAGGGCGCGATCGACTTCAAGGGCGAGCGCATCGACGGCCGTGGCTTCCAGGCCATGCGGCCACTGCGCCGGCACATGCAGATCGTTTTCCAGGATCCGTTCGGCTCGCTCAGCCCGCGCATGTCGGTCGGCGAGATCGTCGCCGAGGGGCTTCGCGTGCACGAGCCGCAGCTCTCGTACCGAGAGCGGGAGCGGAAGGTGGCGCAGGGGTTGGAGGAAGTCGGCCTCGACCCGGCGACCCGCCACCGCTATCCGCACGAATTCTCCGGCGGCCAGCGCCAGCGCATCGCGATTGCCCGCGCCATGGTGCTGGAGCCGCAATTCGTCATGCTCGACGAACCGACCTCGGCGCTCGACATGTCCGTGCAGGCGCAGGTCGTCGACCTCCTGCGCGACCTGCAGAAGCGGCATGGCCTCGCCTATCTGTTCATCAGCCACGATCTCAAAGTGGTGCGGGCGCTCGCCAACGAGGTCGTCGTCATGCGCGGCGGCAAGGTGGTCGAGCGCGGCGCCTCGGAGAAGATCTTCACCACGCCGGAAACCGACTATACCCGCGCCCTGATCGCAGCCGCCTTCTCGATCGAGACGGCCCCGGAAGGCATCGTTTCCCAATGACCGACAAGACCGTTCTGCCCGGCGTCCTGATCGCCTCCGGCAATTGGGCGCCGGAGCCGTGGGCGGAGCCCTTCGCGAGCGAGCCGGAGCGGCCGCTGGCGATCTGGCCGGACGTGCCGGACCGGGCCGCCATCCACTATGTGCTGGCCTGGCGTCCGCCGGCGGAGGCCTTTGCCGATCTTCCCAACCTCAAGGCGGTGTTCTCGCTCGGCGCCGGCGTCGATCATGTCGTCGGCAACACAGCCCTGCCCGACGTGCCGATCGTCCGCGTCGTCGATGCGGACCTGACGACCCGCATGACGGAATGGGTGACGCTGCAGGTTCTGCTGCATCATCGCCAGCACCTCGCCTATACGCGCCAGCAGGCGGCACATCAGTGGCGCGAGCTGCGCCAGCCGGTCGCGCACGATGTCCGCGTCGGCATCATGGGGTTGGGCGAACTCGTCCGCGTCGGCATCATGGGGTTGGGCGAACTCGGCCGCGACGCGGTGGAGGTGCTCGCCCGCCTCGGCTTCCAGGTCTCCGGCTGGAGCCGCTCGGCCAAGGACATTGCCGGCATCGAGTGCTTCCACGGCGAGGACGGCCTCACCGCCTTCCTCGGCCGCACCGACATCCTCGTCGCGCTGGTGCCGCTGACGCCGGATACGCGCGGCATCCTCAACGCCTCGGTGTTCGATCGGCTTGCCAGGAACGGCGCGCTCGGCGGGCCGGTGCTGATCAATGCCGGCCGCGGCGGGCTGCAGGTCGACGCCGACATCCTCGCCGCGCTCGACGACGGCCGCCTGATCGGCGCCAGCCTCGACGTGTTCGAGCCGGAGCCGCTCGCCGCCGACAGCCCGTTCTGGGGCCACCCGCGCGTGGTCGTGACGCCGCATGTCGCCGCTTCCAGCGAGGCAAGCGTGCTCGCAGTCGGCATCCATCGACAGATCCTCGATTTCGAGGCCGGAAAGCCGCTCGGCAATCTGGTCGATGTCGCGCGCGGCTATTAACCAACGCGCTATCTGAAAAAATTGGAGCGCTTCACGTTTCCATGAAGCGCTCCGGAGGGTGCCGGCGAACCGGGGGGCACGCCGACGACCTTTCTCGATCCGGAACCTAGCCGCGCGTCTCGCCCGACGCGGACGGCAGTCCCTCCGCGGCCCGCTCTACGTTCGCCCTGGCCTCCTCCGAGGCCAGCTTGAGCAGATAGGCCAGGTCCTGGAGGCCATGTTGCTGAGCGAGTTGGCTCAGCTGACCCGACAGCTCCTCGATATATTTGGCGGTTCTTTGCATCGCCGACCCCATCGTCCTGCGCCCCGATCGCCCCGAACGAAGTGTTTCAAACGGTTCTAAACCGTGGCGAGCCAATAGCATTGACCTGCCTCAAGCGGGAGGCCAGATCGCCCTGATTACGAAGAAGTAAGGAAGCGGCAGGGTTACGGTTAGGATCAGGGGCGTCGAACGGTAGTTGCGACGAGGCCTATACCGGCATAGCGCCCAAGAACATCCGCCAGCGGCTCCGAAACGACGGCCATCTGCAGGCCACTTGCATGCAGCAGCGTTTCGGAATCTCGCAAGATGCCGACATGCCCTTTCCAGAAAACGAGATCACCCCGCCGGAGCGAGCCATCGATACCTTTTTCGACCCGCGAACCGATCGCCTGCTCTTGCTGGTCGGTATCGCGAGGGACCCGGACGCCAGCCTCCGCCAGAGCGACCTGCACCAGCCCCGAGCAATCGAGCCCGAAGCCGGACCGGCCACCCCAGAGATAGGGCGTTTCGAGGAAGCGCTCGGCGACCGCGACAAAATCGGGGGCTGCCGCCTCGTCCAGCGCCGCGACGTGACGGGCGATGACGGTGCCGCTGCCATCCGCCAGCCAGCGATAGCGCGTGCCGCGTGTCTCCGCCTCGCCGCCGAGTGTCAGCAGGCTGCCGATCGACAGCGCCGTCACCGGAGGCAATTTGAGATCGGCGGCCGGGTAGACGAAGGTACGGAGCGCGGTGACGTGATGAGTCGGCGCGGGATCGACGGCGGCAAGAGCATCCGACGAGACGAAGCCGACATAGGAATCCGTCTCGAGCTGGATCCATGCCCAGCCCTCGGCGGTCTCCTCGAACACCCGCACCACCTCGCCGCGCAGCGCCTCGCTGTTGATCGACGCGTCGGAGCGCGGCGCGCTGCGGATCGGCGTGGTCGGCGCGGCGACACGGCGCCGTTCTCCCTCGACGAAACGCGCGGCCTCGACCTGTGCCTGCAACCGGATATCCGCAAGATCCGGACGGTAGGCATGCATGCGGGGATCCAGCGTCAAAGCGGCAGTTCCTTGTGGCGGGCGATGACGAGATCGCCGAGGCGTTCGACCGCCAGCGCCCCGGCAACGGTCCTTTGGATCACGACATTGCGGCGATCCTTGGCATCGCGGTGACGGCTGACGAGGCCGAGCCGCCCCATCGTGTCGAGCGCGCGGGTGATCGCCGGCTTGGTCACGCCGAGCTTGGCGGCGAGACCGCGCACGGTGTGCGGCGGCAGCTCGAGATAGACGGTTAGCAGCACGGCCATCTGGCGGGCCGAGAGATCGTGCTCGCCGTCGCGGACCAGATCGAGCGTCACGTCATGCCAGAGGCGCAGCGCCTGGGTTGGACGCAGTTCGACGGGCATGGACGGCTCCCCTCATCCAATCGTTTCGGATCCGATCTATCTAAGCGCCCGCCTGCCTCCTCCACAAGACAAGGTTGCGATTCCGCTCCTATGCCGTGCCGAATCGCTCCTGGATCAGGGCGAACAGGGCGCGGATCGTCTGCGCCTCGCCGCCCTCCGGCCGGCCGGGCCGGCTCGACGCGTTCCAGGCATAGATGTCGCCATGGATCCACGGGATCGTCTTGGGAACGAAACGGTCCAGGAACAGCGCCGCCGTGATCGAACCGGCGAAGCCGCCGGCGCCGGCATTGTTGATGTCGGCGATCTTGGAATCGATCATCGCTTCATAGGGCGCCCAGAGCGGCAGCCGCCAGAGTGGATCGAGGCGCTGGACGGCATGGCGGGCGAGATCGGCAGCAAGCGCCTCGTCATGCGTGTAGACCGCCGGAAGCTCGGGGCCGAGCGCGACGCGCGCCGCGCCGGTCAGGGTGGCGAGGTCGATCAGCAGCGCCGGATCCTCCTCCGCCGCGACGGCGAGCGCATCGGCCAGGATCAGCCGCCCCTCGGCATCGGTATTGCCGATCTCCACCGTGACGCCGCCGCGCGAGCGCAGCACGTCGCCGGGCCGGAAGGCGGGGCCGGAGATCGCGTTCTCGACCGTCGGCACCAGGAGACGCAGCCGGACGGGCAGCTTCGCCTCCATGATCATGTGCGCCAGGCCCATCGTGTTGGCGGCGCCGCCCATGTCCTTCTTCATCAGCAGCATGCCGCTCGACGGCTTGATGTCGAGACCGCCGGTATCGAAGGTGACGCCCTTGCCGACCAGCGTGACCTTGGGATGGGCGGGATTGCCCCAGACGAGATCAACCAGGCGCGGCTCGCGATCGACGTCGGCGGCGCGGCCGACGGCATGGATCATCGGCAGGTTGGCCGAAAGCAGTTCGTCACCGACGATCTCGCTGACCTTGGCGCCGAAGCGCGCGCCGAGATCGTGAATCGCCTGCGACAGCTCCGCCGGGCCGAGATCGTTCGCCGGCGTGTTGATCAGGTCGCGGACCATGGTGATCGCCCGCGCCATGCCGCGCGCCTCAGCCGGGTCGACGCCGCGCGGCACCACGAGGCGGGGAATCGGCGACAGATTGGTCTTATAGCGCTCGAAGCGGTAATTGCCGAGCGCCCAGCCGACCGCGCCCAGCATCGGATCGGGCAGCTCGGTGGCGAACTGGTAGTCGCCCTGCGGCAGCATCGCCGAGAGCTTGCCGGTGATCATCGCGGCGCGGCTCCTGTCCGAGCGGCCGAGGCCGAACAGCACCCGGCCGATGCGGCCGCCCGCATCGGCGATGATGGTGACGGCGCCGGCCGCGGCGTCGAAGCCGGTCGAGCGCGCCCAGGCCGCCTCGACCTCGCCGATCGACGCCAGCAGCGCATCGAGCCCTTCCGGATCCACCGCGTGGATCGGAATGGCGACGTCGGAACTGTCGATCAGGCTGTCGCTCACGGCATTCATCCTTGGCTTGGTTCGAGTCGAAACGGGTGCCGATCATGGCCTCCCGCCCGGCGCGGATCAATTGCGCCGGGGTGACGCGGCAACCGGCCTGGCGGATCGGCAGATATAGCTGATCGCGCCGAATTTCGGCTAAGCTGCGACGGGGCTTCAACTCTCCATCTGACGAAGGACATCATGCCGCCTGCCGCCGAAGCTCTCCCTGACGACCGGATGGCATCGCCTCGCGATACCGTGACCCTGGACGGCTCGGCCCTCCGCCTTTCGACCCTCTCCCTGATCGGGCGCGGTCTTCCGCATGTCGTTCCCTGCGAGTGGCGACCGCCTATGAGGCGGTGCGCGGCGCCGTCGAGGGCGGAAGGCCGCTCTATGGCGTCACGACCGGCGTCGGCGCCATCAAGGATCGCGCCGTCGCGCTGGCCGCCTCGGCCGACCGCACCGACCTGGTGCGCGCCCATCATTTCGGCGTCGGCGAGCCGCTCGCGCCGGAGATCGTCCGCGCCGGCATCGCCATCCGCGTCAACACCGCGCTTTCCGGCATGGTCGGCTGCAGCCCGGAACTGGTGCGCGCCTATGTGGCGGCCCTCGACGCCGACATCGTGCCGGTGGTGCGGCGGCTCGGCTCGATCGGCGCCGCCGATATCGGGCTGATGAGCCAGGTCGCGACGGCGCTCGCCGGCGAGGGACAGGTGTTCCATCGCGGCGTACTGAGATCGGCCGCCGACGCGCTGCGCGCCGCCGGGCTGACGCCGCTGGTGTTCCGCCTGAAGGACGCGCTTTCCGCCGTCAGCACCAATGCGCTCACCATCGCCAGCGCCGGGGCGACGCTGATCGACGCGGCGCAGACGGTGCGCGTCGCCATGGCCACAGGCTCGAGCGCGGCGGCGGCGCTGCGAGCGTCGCCGGAGCCCTGGCGGGTCGCCGTCCGCATCGGTTCGCCGCGGGAGGCCGCCGCCGGCACCGTGCTCACCGCCGTCGCCGAAGCCTTCCCATGGGCGCCCGCCACCCATCTGCACGACCCGCTCAGCCTCCGCATGATGGCGCAGATCTTCGGCGCTTCGGCCGGCGTCGTCGCCTTCGCCGCGGCCGCCGTCGAGGCGGCGACGGCGCGGCCGGACGACAATCCCGTCGTCATCGACGGCATTCCGAGCCCTTCGAGCGGTCCGTGTGCGATGGTTAGCTTGCCCGTCGTGGTGTCGACTTTCCGCACCGTTCCGTCGGCCTGCTTCGCCGAGTCCGAGCTCG
>JAFKJZ010000299.1 GCA_017305815.1 Hyphomicrobiales bacterium | reverse complement strand
ACTACACGCCGCGCCGCCACGACGCGACGACGGGCGAGCTCGATCTCGACTTCGCCGTGCATGAGGCGGGCCCCGCGACGGAATGGGCGATCAACGCCGCCGTCGGCAGCACGCTGCACGTCGCCGGGCCGCGCGGCTCGATGATCGTTCCCGACGATTTCGACTGGTATCTGCTGGTCGGCGACGACACCGCGCTGCCGGCGATCGCGCGGCGGCTTGAAGAACTGCGTCCCGAGGCGAAGGTGACCGTGATCGTCGAGGTCGGCACACCCGCCGACGAGATGCCGCTGCCGAGCCGCGCGTCCACCTCGATCACCTGGTTGCATCGCGGCGACCTGGCGCCGGGCGAGGGGAGGTTGCTTGACGACGCGGTCGCCGCATTCCGGCGCGGCGATGGCGAAGGCTTCGCCTGGATCGCGTGCGAATCGGACACGGCCAAGCGCCTGCGCGCCATCCTGGTCGAGGATCTCGGTCTGCCGAAGCGGCGGGTGAAGGCGTCGGGCTACTGGAAGCGCGGGCTCGTCAGCTATCACGACACCCACGAGGATTGAGATCGTGGCCGGCGGCGCGGGAGACACTCCGCGCCGCCTCGCTCGGCCTCAATGCGCCGGGCGGATGTTCTGGTTTACCCGGAAGAGGTTGTCCGGGTCGTATTTCGTCTTCAGCGCCAGCAGCCGCTCGAAATTGCCGCCATAGGTCGCCCGGAGCCGGGCATCGCCCTCGTCGTCCATCATGAAGTTGACGTAGCCGCCGTCCTTGTTGTGCGGATGCACGGCCTGCCAGTAGCTCTTGGTCCAGCGGGTGATCGGGCCGGCCTGCTGCGGATTCGGGTCGATGCCGGCGATCACCATCGACCAGCGGGCATCGCGGGTGTTCCAGGCCGTCTCGTCCCTGCCGACGCGATGCACGGCGCCGTCGATCGGGTAGAGGTGCATCAGCGACAGCATGCTCGGCGTATCCGCCGCCTGCTGGAGATGCGCGTCGATGGCCTCGTCGGTCAACTCGTTGACGAAATCGCCCTTCCAGTACCATTGCATGCCGGTCGGCATCAGCGGATCGAACAGGCTCTGCAGGGTCGGGAAGGGCATCATGCTCATCCAGTTGACGAGCGGTGGCGGCACGCCTTCGAGGAAGGGCTTCATGGCCTCCTCGCCGTCCTCCTGCGGGCCGTTGTAGCAGGAGATCAGCGCACAGATGCGCTTGCCCCAATGCTCGCGCGGGAAGGGATCGGCCGAGGGCATCGTCTTCAGCCCGAAGAAGCAGCCGAGCCGTTCCGGCGCCTTCGGCAGCACGTCGCGATAGCGCCGCATGACCGCGGCGGCGTCTTTCTGGTCCCAGAAGATCGGGCCGCCAAAGACCATGCTGACCGGATGGGCCTTGAACAGGAAGCTCGTCACAACGCCGAAATTGCCGCCGCCGCCGCGCAGCGCCCAGAACAGGTCCGGCCATTCCGACTTGCTGGCGGTGACGAAACTGCCGTCGGCGAGCACAACGTCGGCTTCGAGCAGGTTGTCGATCGTCAGGCCGTACTGGCGGGTCAGGTAGCCTGTGCCGCCGCCGAGCGTCAGTCCCGCGATGCCGGTGGTCGAGACGATGCCGGCCGGGACGGCCAGGCCGAAGGCATGCGTCGCGTGATCGACGTCGCCCTGGGTGCAGCCGGGGCCGACACGCACCGTCGCCGCCTCCGGATCGATGCGGACGCCTTTCATTTGCGAGAGGTCGATGACGAGGCCATCGTCGCAGCTCGCGAGGCCCGGACCGTTGTGGCCACCACCGCGGATGGCGATCAAAAGTTTGTGCTCGCGGCCGAAAGCGACCGCCTCGATCACGTCCGCCACGTCGCTGCAGCGCGCGATCATCAGCGGCTTCTTGTCGATCATGCCGTTATAGAGCTTGCGGGCCTCGTCATAGTCTAGGCTGTCGCGGTCGATGACCGGGCCGCGCATCTTGCCGGAGAGTTCGGCAGCTTCCTGGGAACGCATGGCTTTCCTCCACTGATGTCGCGTCCGCCGCGCCTTCGGGAGTGCCCGCGCCATATTACGCCCCCGTGCAATGTTCGGCCACCGCCCGGCGCGCGAGGTCTTTCACGCGGGGGATGTGACCCGCGCGCCGCAGCGGGGCCGTTTCGACCCGAATTCGGTAGTTTCCGCATTGATCATAAGGCTGCCTTTAGAGTATGAACATGCTACCGGAGGCGCCCGATCTGCGCCCTGCGTGACTTGCGTCACGGCCACGCCACATATTTTCGTCTACTAGTAAGCTTCGCGTCGATCGTTTCGGGCCGGATCCGCTCTGCCCTGGCGACCGCTCGCTCTTCGAGCAGGCCATTTCGTCTGCCGAGGCCCCTTTTGGAAACTCGTTATGTCCGTCCTGTCCGAGCGCGCGCCGGCGCGCCTTGCTCCTGAGCCGTCTTTCTTCGAGTTCGTCGTCATCATCGCGTTCATGATGGCGCTCGGCTCGATGTCGATTGACAATCTGCTGCCCGCCTTCGGCCATATCCAGCAGGACTTCGGCCTCGCCTCGGCCAATGAGGTGCAGCTGATCCTGACTGTCTACATGGCTGGCTTCGCCGTCATGCAGCTCTTCTACGGTCCGGTCTCCGACATCGTCGGGCGGCGACCGACGCTGATGATCGGCCTGATTATCTTCTCGATCGGCAGCCTGATCGCGCTGTTCGCGCCGAATTTCGAGATGCTGCTGGTGGCCCGCCTGATCCAGGGCATGGGCGCGGCGGCGACCCGGATCCTCTCGGTGGCGATCGTGCGCGACCGCTATGAGGGCCGCGAGATGGCGCGCGTCATGTCCTTCACGATGATGATCTTCATCATCGTGCCGGTGTTCGCTCCCGCCATCGGCAGCCTCTTCCTGCTGTTCGGCACCTGGCACACGATCTTCGTCAGCATGCTGGTGATCGCCGTCGGCATCGCGCTCTGGTTCGGCCGGCGCATGCCGGAGACGCTGCATCCCGAATACCGGATGCCGTTCTCCGCCGCGCGCATCCTCGGCGGCGCCAAGCGCTGCCTGCAGGAGCGGGCCACGGTCGGCTACTCGACGGCGATCGGCCTGATGTTCGGCGGCCTGATGGCCTATATCGGCTCGTCTCAGCAGATCTTCGAGACGGAGGTCTATGGCCTCGGCGCGATCTTCCCAGTCGTCTTCGGCTCGATCGCGGCGGTGATGGGCATCGCTTCCTTCGTCAATGTCCGGATCGTGCGGCGGCTCGGCATGCGGCGCATCTCGCATGCCGGCGTCTGCGGCCATGTGCTGATGTCGGCGATCATGGTCGGCTGTGCGATCTGGTTCGATGGCAAGCCGCCGCTGCTGCTGTTCGCGGTCAACCTCGCCGCCTGCCAGTTCCTGTTCAGCCTGACGATGCCGAACTTCAACACGATGGCGATGGAGCCGCTCGGCGACATCGCCGGCACCGCGTCCTCGATGATCGGCTTCTACACGACGATCCTCGGCACGATCGTCGGCATGGTCATCGGCCAGATGTTCAATGGCACCGTGTTGCCGCTGGCGGTCGGCTTCCTTGCGACCGGCGTGCTGAGCCTGATCGTCGTCTACTGGACGGAGCGTGGCCGCCTGTTCGCGCCGCATCATCCCGATCCGGCCGCCGTCATGGATGTCGGCCACTGACAGCCATCCGGGCGGCTTGATCCGCCCGGACTTTCGAAGCCGGCGCGCGCTTCTGTTGGTGGGCGACCGACGCGCCCTTGCGACCGGTCCGGCGGCGCGGCATAGCTTCTCCCCTGAACGGGAGTGCTGCCATGTCGTCGGATCATCTGCGCGAAACACCGGTCGAGACGCTGAAGGCGGATGAGGCGGCGCAGGAGCACGCGCGTCTCAGCGCCGAGATCGCGGAAAACGACATCCGCTATCATCAGGAAGACGCGCCGACGATTTCGGACGCGGACTATGATGCGCTGCGCCGCCGGCTCGTCGCGCTCGAGGCCCAGTTCCCCGATCTCTCCTCGGCGGCCAGCACGTCCGTCGGCGCGGCGCCTTC
>JAFKJZ010000298.1 GCA_017305815.1 Hyphomicrobiales bacterium | reverse complement strand
GACGTGCTGCTGTCGCAGATCCGCCAGTTCGCCGAGGCCGGCGCCGATCTGATCTCGATCCATGTCGAGAATGCCGCCGTCGCCGAGGAAGCGCTGGCGCTGATCGCCGAGCTCGGCGTCGAGGCCGGCATGGTGCTGCGCATCGAGACGCCGGTCGAAACGGTCAAGCCGTGGCTTTCGAAGCTCGCCTTCGTGACGCTGCTCGGCACCGCGATCGGCGTGAAGGGGCAGGGGCTTTCCGACGAAGCCTGCCCGCGCCTCGAGGCGGTACGCGCCATGCTGCAGGAAGCGGGCCTCGAGGATTCCGTCCGCCTCGCCGCCGATGGCGGCATCCGCGAAAACACCGTGCCGCGCCTGCGCGCCGCCAGCGCCGAGACGGTCGTGCTGGGCTCGCTCGCCTTCGGCGATCCCGACCTCGCCGCCCGCATGGCCTGGCTGCACGCGCTCCCCGGTCCGGGCCAGGCGGCATGACACGCGCGGCGCTTGCCATCGATCTCGGCGGCACGGAACTGCGCGCGGCCGTCGTCGAGGCGACCGGCCATGTCGCCGCCTTCGCCGCGACGCCGACCGACGCGCAGGGCGGGCCGGATGCGGTGATCGCCCAGATGGTGGCGTTGCTCGATCGGGTGCGGAGCGAAGCGCCGGCGGCGGAGATCGTCGGTCTCGGCGTCGGCGCACCGGGACCACTCGATCCCGACGCCGGCATCGTCGTCGATGCACCGACGCTGCTCGGCTGGCGCAACGTGCCGCTGACCTCGATTCTTTCGGAGCGTCTGGGCCTCGCCGTCCAGCTGGAGAACGACGCCAATGCGGCGGCGCTCGGCGAATGGCGTTTCGGCGCCGGACAGGGCACGCGGTCGATGGTGTTCATCACCGTCTCTACCGGCGTCGGCGGCGGCGTCATCGTCGACGGACATCTCCTGCATGGCCGTCGCGGCCTTGCCGGCGAGATCGGCCATATGGCGGTCTCCGAGCAGCCGGTGCGCTGCTCCTGCGGTGGCCTCGGCTGCTGGGAGGCGTTTGCCTCGGGCACGGCTCTGGCGCGGGAGGCGAGCAAGCTGGTGGAATCGGGCGGCGCGCCGGAAATCGGCCGGCTGGCGGGCAGCGAACCGGTGACCGGCAGGCACGTCGCCGAGGCCGCCCGCCAGGGTGACGGCCCGGCACTGAAGCTGCTGGACGACGAGGCGCGCTGGCTCGGCGTCGGCCTGACCAACCTGCTGCATCTCTATTCGCCCGAACGATTGATCCTCGGCGGCGGCGTCGGCAGCCTGCTGCCGATGATGCAGGCTCGCATCGAGGGCACGATCCGCGAGCGGGCGATGTCGGCGTTTCGCGACGTCCCGGTGGTGGCGGCAGCGCTTGGCCGCAACGCGGGGCTTGTCGGCGCCGCCAGCCTCATGCTCCAAGGATCGCCTTGAGACAAGGGACGCCATGAGCCAGGACGACAGCCACCCGCCCGTCACGATCGAACCCGACGCCAGCGGCGGCGCGCTGCCGGCGCTGCGCCATAGCCGGCTGCTTCAATATCTGCAGGATCGCGGCCAGGCGACGGCGGCGGAACTCGTGGCGCTGCTCGAAGTCTCCCGCGATACCGTGCGCCGTGACCTCGATCTTCTGGAACGGCGCGGGCTGCTGGTGCGCACCCATGGCGGCGCGGTGACGAAGGATCGCCTCGTCCGTGTCGACACGACCATGGGCCTGCGCATGGATGAGCATGTCGAGGCCAAGCGCCGGATCGGTCAGGCGGCCTCATCCCTCATCCGCGACGACGAAACGCTGATCCTGAATGGCGGCTCGACGATCTGCTTCTTCGCCGCCCCGCTCGGGGCGCGGCGCAGCCTCACCATCGTCACCAACAATCTGCGCCTGCCGGCCGTCGTGCCGGAGGGCAGCATCCAGTCGATCCACATCCTGGGCGGATCATACTGGCCGAACTATCAGGTGACGATCGGCGCCATCGGCTTCGCGGCGGTGGCCGGCATCCATGCCGATACGGCGGTGATCGGATGCTCCGGCGTTTCCGGGTCCGGCATATCGATGACCAAGCTCGACGAGGCGGCGCATACGGCCGGCATGATCAGCGTGGCGTCGCGCACCATCGTCGTCGCCGACCGCAGCAAGTTCGGCATCACGGCTTTCGCCAACATCGCGCCGCTCGACGACATCCAGTGCCTTGTCACGGACGGCGAGCCGCCGCCGGAGCTGGCGGAGGCGCTGGAGCGGGCAGGGGTGCAGGTGATCGTCTGCGGGCCGTGAACGCTAGTTCAGGCCGCCGTTCCGCGTGAGATAGACGTCGCCGCGGCGCTCGGAAAAATAGTCCGGGATCTGCGGATGGCGCAGCGGCTCGTCCGAATTGTCGATCAGCAGGTTCTGCTCCGAGACATAGGCGACGTACTCGGTTTCCGCGTTCTCGGCGAGCAGGTGATAGAAGGGCTGATCGCGCGACGGCCTGGCGTCGGCGGGGATGGCATCCCACCATTCCTCGGTGTTGGAAAAGACCGGATCGACGTCGAAAATCACGCCCCGGAACGGAAAGGTACGATGGCGGACGATCTGTCCGATCTGGAATTTGGCTGTACGCGGCTGAACCATGGCCTATCCAATTGTCTCGGGCTGGCCAGAAGCCACGATGTTCCGGCCACGTCAACCTCCCGCAACGATTTAGCTGGCTGAGCGAAGCCGCGCCGCCGCCTCACAGATGCGGCGTCAGCCCCTGGCGCATCACGAGGCGCTTCAGCTTCGGCAGCCGGTCGATGGCGTAGAGCCCGATGCCGCGCATGGCCTGCACGGGCAGGAAATCGGTCAGGAGCGTGCGGTTCAGCGCATCGACCGCCGTCGTCCTCGACAGGATGTCGCCGGCGCGGGCCTTGTCATAGGCGGCGAGCGCGTCGGCGCTGCCGGGATCGTCGCGATGGTCGCCCACCGCGGCGGCGAAGGCTGCCGCGTCGCGCAGGCCGAGATTGAGCCCCTGGGCGCCGATCGGCGGGAAGACGTGCGCGGCTTCGCCGATCAGTGCGATGCGTCGCGCCGCGAAATGACGGGCGGTCTGGCCGGATAGCGGGAATACCTGCCGGCTGCCGACGATGGTGATCTTGCCCACGATCGAGCGCGAGCGCCGCTCGAATTCGGCCGCGAGCGCCTCGTCGTCAAGCTTCGACAGCCGCTCGGCCTCGGTCGGGCTCTCGACGCAGACGATGGCGGAATGCAGGCCGGGCATCGGGACGATGGTGAAGGGGCCGGTCTCGGTATGGAACTCGGTCGAGACGTCGTCATGCGGCCGGCTGTGGGCGATGTTCACGACCAGGGCCGCCTGCGGATAGGACCAGCTGCGTACGGTGAGGCCGGCTGCGTCGCGCGCCTTGGAGCGGCGGCCATCGGCGGCGCCGAGCAGCTTGCTGCGGATCCGGGCGCCATCGGCCGTCACCACGGTGACCGCGTCGTCCTCCGGCTGGATCTCGGATGCGAACCCGGTCACGCGCTCGATGCCGGCCTGGTCGATCGCCTCGTCGAGCGCGGCGATCAGCACGGCGTTCGGGATGTTGTAGCCGAACGCCTCGCGCTCGACCTCATAGGCGTGGAATTCGACCAGCGGCGCGCGGATCAGCCGGCGCGTCGCATCGACGATCCGCATGGTGCGCAGAGGCGCAGCCTTCGATTCGACCGCCGGCCAGATGCCGGTCTGCTTCAGGATGTCGACCGAGGCGCCGAGCATCGCCACCGTGCGCTCGTCGCGAGGCGGCGTCTTCGGCGCGACCAGGGTCACGGAAACGCCATGGCTGCGCGCCAACAGCGCGGCGACGAGGCCGGCCGGGCCGCCGCCGACTACGGCTACGTCGCTGAGATCATCGGTCATGGCTGGGCCTGTGTCTTTTCATCATCCGGATTGCGGCGCCCGCGGATCAGACAGGCCCCAGCCGATGCCGAACAGGATCGATCCGAGCACCAGCGGCGCGTCGACACGACGGGCGCTCGGCGTCGCGAACGTCGCGGCGGCGATCGGGTGACGATGGCGGTGGGCGATCCTGAGCGCCGCCATGCTGACCAGTACCGCCGAGGCCATCACGAAGGCGAGGCTCGGGTCCCAGCCCCCGGTCGGGATCGCGGCGATGTCGAGGAACGCCTTCACCTTGGACGGATCGATCATGCCCGAAATCGCCAAGCCAAGGCCGAACAAGAGGCCGGACGCGAGCGCGCCGAGGCGGAAGAGGGCCGGGCGCATGGTCACAGGCCATGCCTCACGATGAAGACGGTGACGATCGCCGCCGCCATGAAGGCGAGGACGGCGACCATCGAGCGGACCGACAGCCGCGCCAGCCCGCAAACGCCGTGGCCCGAGGTGCAGCCACGCGCCAAAGCCGTGCCGACGCCGACCAGCAGGCCCGACGCCGCCAGGCCGAGCGGATCGAGATTGAGGGCGGGCATGGCGGCCGACGCATCGGGAATCAGGCGCGGCGCGACTGCAAGCCCGATGGCGGCTCCGATGGGCAAGCCGGCGAGGAACAGCAGCCGCCAGGGCAGGTCTTCGAGCCGGCGCGACAGCGCCGAGCCGAAAATCGACGAGATGCCGGCAACACGGCCATTGACGATCCATAGCAGGCCGGCGGCCGCGCCGATCAAGGCGCCTCCGATTATGGCGGATATGGGCGAAAAGCCGATCATGCGGTACTCCTGCAATACCGTCATGGTGGGTGAGGGATAGGAGGCGGGCAATCCTGTCAGATGTCGCAGGTCATGACGCCGCAGTGGCTATTGCCAGCCAGCGTTGGAGCACGTATCGACAGTAAAAGCTGCCAAAGGCGCTGGATGCGGCCGCGCAACCTTCGCCGGCGGCCAGTGCAGCTGGGGATCCTTATGCCAACGACGAAGACCTGGGCCGTTCATCTGCTTACGGCGAGCGGCGCCGCCTTCGCGCTGCTTGCAGCGCTCGCCGTGGCGCGCGGCGCGTGGGTGGAGACCTTCCTCTGGCTCGGCGCGGCCCTCTTCGTCGACGGCGTCGATGGCCCCCTGGCGCGCGGCTTCCGCGTCGGCGAACGCGTGCCCTGGTTCGACGGCGCCATCCTCGACATGGTGATCGACTACACGACCTATGTCTTCATTCCCGCGCTGATCCTGGCCCGCTCGGACCTCATGCCGCCGATGCTGGCGGCGCCGGCCGGCATCCTCGTGGCGGTCATCGGCGCGCTCTATTTCGCCGACACCCGGATGAAGACGCGCGAATACGGGTTTCGTGGGTTCCCGGCGGTCTGGAACATGGTCGTCTTCGTGCTGATGGTGTTCGCGCCGCCGCCGGTGTTCTCTGTCATCGTCATCGTCGCGCTCGCGGTGCTCACTTTCTCGCCGGTCGAGTTCGTGCATCCGGTGCGGGTCAAGCGGCTGCGTCCGCTGACGCTGACGGTGACGCTCGCCTGGTCGATCTTCTCGCTGCTTTCCGTCCTGGCCGAACTGAAGCCGAATCAACTGGTTCTGGCCGGCCTCGGGCTGACCACCGTCTATCTGACCATCATCGGCGCGGTTCTCCAGGCGACCCGTTTCCGCCTGCCTCGCCGAAGCTGAGGAGCGAACCCGCCGATGAACGTCGACCTTCTGTTTCAGCCGGCGGCATGGATCAGCTTCCTGACGCTCTCCGTCATGGAGATCGTGCTCGGCATCGACAATGTTGTGTTCATCTCGGTGCTCGTCTCGCGGCTCCCGGCCGAACAGGCGAAGCGGGCGCGCCAGATCGGCCTGTCGCTGGCGCTGGTGTTCCGCGTCCTGCTGCTGATGGTGCTTTCCTACCTGATCGGCCTGACGACGCCGGTCTTCACCCTGTTCGAGCACCCGTTCTCCTGGCGCGACCTGATCCTGCTCGCGGGCGGCCTGTTCCTCGTCTACAAGGCGACGCACGAGATCCATAAGGGCGTCGAAGGTCACGACGAAGGGGCGGGCGGGGCGCTGAAGGCCGGCTTCGCCGCGATCGTCGCCCAGATCATCGTCATCGACATCGTCTTCTCGGTCGATTCGATCATCACCGCGATCGGCATGGCCGAGCATCTCGAGATCATGATCGCCGCCGTCATCGTGGCGATGATCATCATGTACATCGCCTCCGGCCCGATCTCGCACTTCATCGAGCACCACCCGACCACCAAGATGCTGGCACTGGCCTTCCTGCTGATGATCGGCGCGGCGCTGATCGCCGACGGCATCGGCTTCCATATCCCGCGCAGCTACCTCTACGCGGCGATGGCGTTCTCGACGGTCGTGGAAGTGCTGAACGTGGTCGCGCAGCGCAACCGCAAGAAGGCATGAACCAGGGCGCGAACCGAAGGCCGGATCTCTGGTTTTGACTGGATCCGGCAGATTGAATCGGTTCTAGAATCGGTTGCACGTGCCAGGGGGCGCCTGTACAAGGAATTTCCCCCTTCTGGCGGGCGTTTTTGCCCGGATGGCGCCAATCCATCCACGCGGCTTCGGCTGCGTCCGCAACCCAACAACGACAGAGTCCGAAATGGGCCTTTCCTTCGCGTCCGCGCGCCTCATCATGGCGCTGTTCTTCTTTTATTCCAGCTCCATGTCGAACTGGCTGATCCGCATTCCGGACGTCCAGCACAAGCTGGGCCTGGAGCCGGCGACGCTGGCGATCTGCCTGCTCGGCGTGCCGATCGGCCTCGTCACCTCGATGGCGTTCTCCGGCGCGGTGGTGGAGTGGCTCGGGCCACGCCGCGCGATCAAGATCGGTTTCCCGCTGCTGCTCGGACCGCTGCTGCTTCCCGGCTTCGCGACCTCGCCGACGCTGCTGTTCCTGGCGCTGGTGCTCGTCGGCCTCGGCATGGGGCCGCTCGAGGTCGCCCTCAACGTGACCGCCGACCGGATCGGCCGCGCGATCGGCCGCACGGTGATGTCGCGCTGCCATGCCTTCTGGAGCTTCGGCCTGATGGGCGGCAGTGTCACCGGATCGCTCGCCGCGACCTATGGCCTGTCGCCCGGCATCCACATGATCGTAGTGGTGATCTCGGTGTTCGTGATCGGCGAGGCGCTCGCCTCGCGCCTGCCGCCGATCCACACCGCCGAGGACGCCTCGCCCAAGGCGAAGACCCCGGCCTTCGTGCTGCCTTCGCCGAAGATCGTGCTGCTCTGCCTGTTCGCTTTCGGCATGCTGCTGGTCGAAGGCGGCATCATCGACTGGAGCGCCATCTATCTGCGCGACGTGTTCGGATCGAAGCCGCCGACGACGGGTTACGCGCTGACCGCCTTCAGCATGTTGATGGCGTTCGGCCGCCTGATCGGCGACTGGCTGTCGATGCGCTATGGCGCCGTGAAGATGGCGCGCGTCTGCTGCGCGGTGGCGCTCGCCGGCCTGCTGGTGGTGGTGCTCGCCGTCGATCCGTTCATGGTGATCATCGGCGCGGCCGCAACCGGCTTCGGCGTCTCGATCGTCTTCCCGCTCGCCGTCACCGCGGCCGCCTCGCGCGAGGGACCGCCGGCCGTTAACGTCGCTGCGCTGTCGCTGCTGTCGTTTTCGGGCTTCCTGCTGGGGCCGCCGATGGTCGGCTTCGTCGCCCAGGTCGGCGGCTACCGGCTGGGCATGGCGACGCTCGAGGACGGC
>JAFKJZ010000297.1 GCA_017305815.1 Hyphomicrobiales bacterium | reverse complement strand
GCGCCGGATTGTCGTTCGAGAACAGCCGCGTCAGCCCGTCGGTGACGATGCCAATCTGTACCGTGTCGAAACGGCGCCAGCGCTCGTAGCGCTCGAGAATGTAGAGCGTGCCCGGATCGAGCCCGAGGCGGGCCGCGTCGACCACCGTCTCCGCAAGCGCCGCCGCATCCTTGAAGCCGAGATTGAGCCCCTGCCCGGCGATCGGGTGGATCGCATGCGCGGCGTCGCCGACCAGCGCCACGCGCGGCGCGATGAAGGAGCGCGCCAGCTTCAGGCCGATCGGATAGGCGCGGCGCGGACCGATCGCCTCGATCGGGCCGAGATGGTGGCCGAAGCGGCGCTCGAGCTCGAGCTGGAAGGTGAACTCGTCCGCCGCGACGAGCCGCTCGGCATGCTCGGTGCGCTCCGACCAGACCAGCGACGAACGGTTGCCCGGCAGCGGCAGGATCGCGAACGGACCGGCCGGCAGGAAATGCTCCTCGGCGCGGCCGTGATGCGGCCGCTCGTGCTGCACGGTGGTGACGATGCCGGACTGGCCATAGTCCCAGCCGACGGTGCGGATGCCGGCGAGATCGCGCAGGCGCGACCTGGCGCCGTCGGCGGCGACCAGCAGGCGGGCGGAGATCGTCCTGCCGCTGCCGAGCTTCGCCTCGACGGCGCTGGCCCGGGTGACGAAATCGGCGACCGAATCACCGGCGATCAGCTCGACGCCGGCATCGCGGCAGGCCTCGGACAGCGCGCCGACCAGCGCCCCGTTCGGCACCATGTGCGCGAAGGGCTCGCCATCGTCGACGAAACCGGAAAAGGTGAGGAACACCGGCCGCACCGCGTCGCGCAGCCGGCTGTCGGTGACGATCATCTCGTGGATGGGCTGGCTGGTGTCGACGATCTTGTCCCAGATGCCGAGCGTGCCGAGCATCCGCTTCGCCGCCGCCGCGATCGCCGAGGCGCGGCCGTCGCGCGCGCCGCTGCCGGCCGGCGCCGGATCGACGACGGCGATGGCAAGCGACGGCGCGCCCTGCTTCAGCGCCAGCGCCGTGCACAGCCCGACATAGCCGCCGCCGGCGATCAGGACGTCGATGGCAGGGGTTCGCTGCTGCTGCGTGGCCATGGACTCCATCCCTTCCGGCGATCCGCCGCTTGACTTGACCGGCCAGCCGCCGGAGCGCTACCTGCCGATACGAAATTCCCGAACGCGACCGATGCAAGCATGATCGACGACCTTCTCTCGATACTCAATCTCGAACCGCTCGAACACAATCTGTTCCGGGGTCGCAGCTTCGACCCCGGCTGGCAGCGCGTCTTCGGCGGCCAGGTCATCGGCCAGGCTCTGGTCGCCGCCTCGCGCACCGTCACCGACCGGCCCGTGCATTCGCTGCATGGCTATTTCCTGCGCGCCGGCGATCCCGCCGCGCCGATCGTCTACGAGGTCGAGCGCGTCCGCGACGGCGGCAGCTTCTCCACCCGCCGCGTCGTCGCCATCCAGCACGGCCAGACCATCTTCATCATGTCCGCCTCGTTCCACATCCGCGAGGCCGGGCTAGACCACCAGATCGCCATGCCGGACGTGCCGGCGCCGGAAGAGCTGCCGGTCGACGGCGAGATCGGCGCCGCCCTGCTCGACGGCGCGCCGCCCGGCGTGCGCCGCTACTGGGAGCGGCTGCGGCCGATCGAATTGCGCCCGGTCGACCTCAAGGGCTATTTCCGCCGCGACGAGCCGCGCAGCCACCAGGCGATCTGGATCCGCGCCAAGACCACGATCGGCGACGATCCGGTTCTGAACAGCTGCGTGCTCGCCTATGCCTCCGACCTGACGCTGCTCGACACCACCCTCCTGGCGCATGGCAGGTCGGCCTTCGACGCCGGCCTGCAGGTCGCGAGCCTGGACCATGCGCTCTGGTTCCACCGGCCGTTGCGCATGGATGACTGGCTGCTTTATGTCGAGGACAGCCCGTCCGCCTTCGGCGCGCGCGGCTTCAACCGCGGCAGCCTGTTCGACCGCCGCGGCGTGCTCGTCGCCTCGGTGGCGCAGGAAGGCCTGGTCCGGCCGGTCAGCCGCTGACGCGGATTTGCGCAGGCGCCATCCGGACGCCTATTATTTAGGCAAATGATCGCAATTGCCTTCGCCGTGATCACGGTTTGCGGCAAGAGCGCGGCAACGCCCATTCTTTGACGTCTTATCTGCCGTTGTTCTCGGCGGTCCGCATTTTTTTCGGCAAATTTCAGAACTTGGCACGGACCTTGATTGGCCTATGCCAGCGGCGGCGCTCGCTTGTCCGCGATCGTTGCCGAGGGCCGAGAGAGATCGGAGCCCTTCGTCCACCAGACGCAGAGAGAAATGGGATCCGAACCGATGCAAATCGTCATGGCGATTATCAAGCCATTCAAGCTGGATGAGGTCCGCGATGCCCTGACCGGCATTGGCGTGCAGGGCCTGACCGTGACCGAGGTCAAGGGCTACGGACGCCAGAAGGGTCATACCGAGATCTACCGTGGCGCCGAATACGCCGTCAGCTTCCTGCCCAAGCTCAAGATCGAGGTCGCGGTGGCGAGCGAGGCCGTCGACAAGGTCGTTGAGGCGATCGCCGGCGCCGCCAAGACCGGACAGATCGGCGACGGCAAGATCTTCGTCTACCAGATCGAGCAGGCCGTCCGCATCCGCACCGGCGAGACCGACGCCGACGCGCTCTAGGCCCCGTCCGACCGCGCCGTCGCCCGGCGGCGGCGGATGAGCAGAATTTCAAGTCGACCCACCATCCCATCGAAGACCAGCTGCGAGAAGGGCACCGCCCCGGGCGCAGGCAACCGGCGGAAACGCCGGCCCGACAGGAGAAATGCAATGAACCTTCGAAATGCTCCCTTCTCTCTGGCTGCGGCGGGAGGCGCGCTTCTGGCTTCGGCCGTCGCCGCCTTCGCGCAGGACGCCACCGAACCGGCGGTCGAGGCGGTCACCGCCGCCGTGCCGACGCTGAACTCCGGCGACACCGCCTGGATGCTCGTCTCGACCATCCTCGTCCTCGCCATGATCGTTCCGGGCGTCGCGCTGTTCTACGGCGGCCTCGTCCGCGCCAAGAACATGCTGTCGGTGCTGATGCAGGTTCTCCTGATCGCCTGCGTGGCGATGATCATCTGGGTATTCTACGGCTACAGCCTCGCCTTCACCGATGGCGGCGCGCTGATCGGCGGCCTGTCGAAGGCCTTCCTCGCCGGCATCACGCCGGATACGCTTTCCGGCACCATCCCGGAATATGTCTTCCTGTCGTTCCAGATGACCTTCGCGGCCATCACCGCGACGCTGATCGTCGGCTCGTTCGCCGAGCGCACGAAGTTCGCGGCCGTCATCCTGTTCATGATCCTCTGGATCACGATCGTCTACCTGCCGATCGCCCACTCGGTCTGGCAGTCGACGGGCTGGCTGTTCAAGCGCGGCGCGCTTGATTTCGCCGGCGGCACGGTCGTCCACATCAACGCCGGTATCGCCGGCCTTGTCGGCGCCCTGATCATCGGCAAGCGCACCGGCCTCGGCAAGGACCTGATGCCTCCCCATTCGCTGACGCTCTCCATGGTCGGCGCGGCCATGCTGTGGGTCGGCTGGTTCGGCTTCAACGCCGGTTCGGCCCTGACGGCCGGCTCGGTCGCCGGTCTCGCCACCATCAACACCTTCGTCGCCACGGCGGGTGCCGCCATCGGCTGGTCGCTGATCGAGTGGATCGTCCGCGGCAAGCCCTCCATGCTGGGCGCCATCTCCGGCGTCGTCACCGGCCTGGTCGCCGTTACCCCGGCTGCCGGCTTCATCGGCCCGGTCGGCGCCATTGTCCTCGGCTTCATCGCCTCGCTGATCTGCTTCTTCTTCGTCACGACGGTGAAGAACACCTTCGGCTATGACGACAGCCTCGACGTTTTCGGCATCCACGGCGTGGGCGGCATCGTCGGCGCCATCGCCACCGGCATCCTGGTCTCCCCGTCGCTCGGCGGCGTCGGCGTCGCCGACTACGGCTGTTCACCCTCGTCTGGTCGGGCGTCGGCTCGGCGATCCTCTACAAGATCGTCGACGTCATCGTCGGCCTGCGCGTCCGCAAGGAAGTCGAGAGCGAAGGTCTCGACATCGTCGAGCACGGCGAGCGCGCCTACCACGGTTAAGACCGGCTGGCGCCGCGAGGCGCCACCCGCACACCACACAAGAAACAACACCTTCCAGAGCGACGAGACCCCGGCCCCGCGGCCGGGGTCTTTTTTTGGCCATGCCGGCCATGGTTAAAGCGGGCTTAACCAACGGCCACTACGGTGGTTTCCTCGGACCCCAGATACAAGGATCGGCGCCATGCTCGGCCCGACGAGCACCAGAAAATCGACCTCGCCCTTCGCCCGCCTGAATGAACAGCTGGCCGGCGTCGAACCTGGCATGCCGGCGATCAACCTCACCATCGGCGAACCGCAGCACCCGATCCCGTCCTTCGTGGCGCCGGTGATCGCGGAAAACGTCGCCCTGTTCGGCCGCTATCCGCCGATCCGCGGCACCGACGCGTTCCGACAGACCATCGCCGGCTGGCTCGACCAGCGCTACGGCCTCACGGCCCGCATCGATCCCGAGCGCATGGTGCTGCCGCTGAACGGCTCGCGCGAGGGGCTGACGCTCG
>JAFKJZ010000296.1 GCA_017305815.1 Hyphomicrobiales bacterium | reverse complement strand
GACCGCCAGCGAATAGGGGCCGTAGCGCTCGACCTCGTCGCGCAGGGTGCGGATCATCTGCGAATGGCAGGCATAGCAGCCCTCGCGGATGTAGATATTGCGGCCGGCGAGCTCCAGCGGCGTGTAGACTCGCATGTCGGGCGCCTTCTCGACCGTCTCGTCGATGGTGAAGAGCGGCGCGATCTCGACGAAGCCGCCGATCGACGAGACCACGATGATGGCGAGGACGAAGCCGATCGCGCTGCGTTCGAGTTTGCGATGGAAGTTCGGCATGGTCGGTTACTCCCCGGCCTGAAGTGCGGTGGGGGCGAGCGCCGGCTCGTCGACATCGGGAGCATTCTGCAGGACCACGCGACCGCCGGCCTGCCGGATCGTCATCCAGATGTTGTAGCAACCGACCAGGGCGCCGAGCAGGAACAGCAGGCCGCCGAAGGTGCGGGCGATGTAATAGGGATGCATCGCGACGAGTGAGTCGACGAACGAATAGGCGAGCGTCCCGCTTTCATTGTAGGTCCGCCACATCAGGCCCTGGATGATGCCGGAATTCCACATCGCGAAGACGTAGACGACGGTGCCGGAGAGGGCGAGCCAGAAATGGACCTCGATCAGCTTGGACGAATACATCCGCTCGCGCTTCCACATCCACGGAACCAGCGCGTAGATCGAGCCGAAGGAGATCATCGCCACCCAGCCGAGCGCGCCGGCATGCACGTGGCCGATCGTCCAGTCGGTATAGTGGCTGAGCGAGTTCACGGCGCGGATCGCCATGAAGGAGCCTTCGAAGGTCGACAGGCCGTAGAAGACCGCGGCGACCATCATGAAGCGCAGCGTGGCATCGTCGCGCACCTTGCCCCAGGCGCCGTTCAGCGTGGCGAGCGCATTGCCGGCCGAGGCCCAGGACGGCACCAGCAGGATGACCGAGAAGGTCATGCCGAGCGTCTGCACCCATTGCGGCAGGGCGGTGTAGTGCAAGTGGTGCGAGCCCGCCCACATGTACATGAAGACGATGCCCCAGAAGCTGATGATCGAAAGCCGGTAGGAGAAGATCGGCCGGCCGGCGCGCTTCGGCAGGTAGTAGTACATCATGCCGAGGAAGCCGGCGGTCAGGAAGAAGGCGACGGCGTTGTGGCCGTACCACCACTGGGTCATGGCATCCTGCACGCCGGAGAAGAGCGAGTAGCTCTTGGCGTGGCCGAACGAGACCGGCACCGCGAGATTATTGACGATGTGCAGGATCGCCACGACCAGGATGAAGGCCATGTAGTACCAGTTGGCCACGTAGATATGGGGTTCCTTCCGCCGCTGCAGCGTGCGGATGTAGATCAGGAAATAGACGACCCAGACGATGACCAGCCAGATGTCGGCATACCACTCGGCCTCGGCATATTCCTTGGACTGCGTCAGGCCCATGAAGTAGCCGCTGACCGCGAGCACGCAGAAGAGGTTGTAGCCGATCAGCACGAACCACGGGCTGAACTGGTCGGGCAGCCGGGCGCGGGTCGTGCGCTGCAGCACGTGCAGCGACGTGGCGATCAGCGCGTTGCCGCCGAAGCCGAAGATCACGCCGGTGGTGTGCACCGGCCGGATCCGGCCGAAGCTTGACCATGCGGCGTCGAAGGTGAGTTCGGGCCAGGCGAGCAGGGCCGCGACCCAGACGCCGAAGAACAGGCCGAACACGGCCCAGGCCATGGCCAGCACGATGCCGGCGCGCGTCGGGTCGTCATAGTAGCGCGACAATTGCGCCTTGTCGGGCTCGGGCGCGTAGTAGCCCGCGATGACCACGCAGGCGAGGCCGATCGAGACCAGCAGGATGATGAAGCCGTGCGTTCCGATAGGATCGTCGCTACCGACTGCCGCGAAGGCGAGGCCGCACAAGGCCAGCAATGTCAGGACGGCCAGCGATAGCTGCCGTTCCCCTTTCGTCAATCCCGCTACCATTCGGGGAGCCCCCATCTTGTCACACCGAAGCGCTCTGGCGTCTTCCGACGTCGAATGCTGGCCAACTAGGTGGACGAGATTCGGCAGGCTGTATTTGTTCTAGATCAAATAGCGCGGCGATCGGAGGCGGCGCGGCGGATCGGCCACACCGTTTCCGTCAGCCGCGCGGCGCGCGTCCTTCGGCAAGGACGAGCAGGCGCGCCGGCTCGACCACGGTCACCTGCTGGCGGCCGCCTGCGATGATCCCCTTGGCCTCCCATGCGGCGAGCAGCCGGCTGACGGTATGGAGCGTCGTGCCGGTCATTTCGGCAATGTCCTGGCGGGAGATCGGAAAGTCGATCTGTCGTCCGCTCTCGGTTTGGCGGCCGCTCTGCTCGACCAGTCGATGCAGCGCCCGCGCCACCCGCTGTTCCACCTTTTCGGTCGCCATCTCGACCAGCCGCGCCTGCGCATCCTGCAGGCGGCTGCCGACGGTCTGGTAGGTGCTCGCCGCGAAGCCGGGGATCTGCGCAACGAAGCTCGGCCACAGGCTCGAAGGCCAGGCGAGCGCGACGCAGTTGACCGCGGCGATGGCGCTGGCCGGGTAGGTGTCGCGGCCGAACGCATGCGCGATGCCGATCATCTCGCCGGCGCTGATGTAGCGAACGATGACCTGGTCGCCGGCCGGCGTCGTCTTGACGACGCGGACATGGCCGTCGAGCAGGAGAAAGAAGGAGTGCGCGTCGCCCTCCTGCTCGAAAATCGCCGTTTCCCTGGCGAAGCGAAGCGGGCGCGCGCCGGCAAGGACACGGTCGAGATCCTCGGCGCGAGCCGAGCGGAACAGCGGCAGCGTCGCGATCAGGGAGCGGTCAAGCTGGGACACGATCCATTCCAAGCTGTGTTGCGATCGCATGGCCGCACATGTCGTTTCTCCTGGACCCGTTCCGACGGCGACTTGCGGGCGAAGCGTCTTCGCGATCCCTTATTGCGCCAGCGCAAATGCGATCCGTTGCTTCCTGCCTATAAGCGGACCGATGACGGATGTCATTGGCTTGATGGAAGGAATTGCAGGATGAGACGGATGGCTCTGGTGGCGGTGGCTCTGGCGACGTGCCTGGCGGCGGGAACCGCGGCTGCCGCGGATCACGAGGTCAGGATGCTCAACAAGGGCGCCAAGGGCTTCATGGTGTTCGAGCCGGATTTCATTTCCGTCGCGGTTGGCGACACGGTGACCTTCGTGCCGACCGACAAGTCGCATGATGCCGAATCCGTGCCGGGCATGGCGCCGGCCGGAACGACGCCGTTCAAGGGCAAGATCAGCGAGAAGGTGACGGTCGAGATCGGCGCCGAGGGCGTCTATGGCATCAAGTGCACGCCGCACTACGGCATGGGCATGGTGGCGCTGATCGTGGCCGGCAAGCCGGTGAATCTCGAGGAGGCCAAGGCGGTGAAGCACCCCGGCAAGGCCAAGAAGGCGTTCGAGGCGCTGCTGAGCCAGGCCGCTCCCTAGCGGCCCCAGATCACGGCGTTCTCGTGCCGCTTGATGATGTGCTTCAGGTTCTCGAACGCAGTGATGACATGGCCGGCGAAGCGTTCCGCCGCCGGCGACCGTGGCCCGCCGACCCGGCGCAGGATGCCGAGCGATCGGTTGGGCTGCGGGATCTCGTAGGGAAGCACCGTGACCCGGTTTTCCTTGCGCTGGGCGAACACCACCGAGAAGGGCAGCACGGCAAGCGCGTCCGTCTCGGCCAGGAAGTTGATGACGCTCATTAGCGAGCCGCCGGAATAGCGCACGTTCAGGTCCGACATGCCGATGCTCATCAGGATCATCTGCAGGTCCGACATCAGCGGCGAGCCGGGCAGGGGTGCCACCCAGGGGAAGCTTGTCAGGTCATGCGCGCGCAGCCGACGGTTGCGCAGCAGCGGATGGTCCGGCCGGCAGGCGACGATGTTGCGGCCGGGCAGGATTTCCGTGAATTCGAAGCCGGGGCCGAGGTCGAGCACGCCGATCGGCACGATGCCGAGATCGATCTGGTTGCCCTCGAGCGCGGCGACCATCTCCGGCAGGTTCAGGTAGCTCTGCTGGACGGTGACCTCGGGC
>JAFKJZ010000295.1 GCA_017305815.1 Hyphomicrobiales bacterium | reverse complement strand
GAGCATCATGTCGGAAGCGACGATCCGGCCGACGGCGCGGGTCAGGCGCTGCGTGCCGCCGCCGCCGGGCGACAGGCCGAGCAGCCCCTCCGGCAGGCCGAGGCGCGCGCTCGCCGCGCAGAGGATGACGTCGCAACAGAGCGCGATCTCGAAGCCGCCGCCGAGCGCGTAGCCGCGGATCGCCGCGATGGTCGGCTTGGGCAATGCCTCGAGCTTGTCGAAGATGCGCCGGCTTTCGAGCTGATAGGCGATGAACTCGGCCCGCCGGTTGCCGCGATATTCGGCGATGTCGGCGCCGGCGACGAAGGCCTTCTCACCCGCGCCGGCGAGGATGACCACGCGCACGGCGGGATCGGCGGCGAGGCCGTCGAGATGCGCCTCGAATTCGCGCATCAGCGGCGTCGACAGCGCGTTCAGCTTGTCGGGTCGGTTGAAGGTGAGCCGGACGATGCCGGGTTCGAGGTCGTCGCGAAGAACGAGCGGGTCTGACATCGGATCAGCCTTTCACGGCGCCGGCGGTGAGGCCGGCCACGAACTGGCGCTGCAGGAGGAAGAAGATGGCGATGACCGGCACCGAGATCAGCACGGAGCTCGCCATCAGCTCGCCGTAGCGGATGCCGTACTGGCCGATGAAGTCGTTCATGCCGACGGGCAGCGTGCGCATGTCCTTGGTCGAGGTGAAGGAGAGCGCGAACAGGAACTCCTGCCAGGTGACGATCAGCACGAACACGGCGGTGGCGACGATGCCCGGCTTGCAGAGCGGCAGGATGATCAGGAAGAAGATCCGGAACGGACCGGCGCCGTCGATCGCCGCCGCCTCCTCCAGCGCCACCGGCAGCCGGGCGAGGAAGCCGCGCAGCATCCAGATCGCCACCGGCAGCGTCACGGTCACATAGGCGAGGATCAGCGAGGTGTAGGTGTTCAGGAGGTCGGCCGCCTTCATCATCTTGTAGATCGGGATGATGATGGCGCTGGCCGGGAACATCTGCGCCACGATGACGAGCACCATCAGCAGCGACAGCAGCCGCATCTGCGTCCGCGTGAACGAATAGGCGGCGAAGAGCGCCAGCGTCACCGTGATCACTACCGTCGACAGCGAGACGACGACCGAATTCAGGAAGTAGGTGCGGAACTCCGGCCGGAACGCGGTCAGGTAGTTCTCGAAGGTCGGGTTTTCCGGCCAGAGCCGGGCGGGGATCGCGAAGGGTTCGGCCGCCGGCTTCAGCGACACCGACACCATCCAGAAGAAGGGCAGCAGGATGACGACGCAGAGGCAGAGCTGCAGCAGCAGGAGCAGCAGGCGGGAGGAACGCGAGGGGGTCATGCCTGGACCCTCCGGCCGCCGCGCTGGGTGATGAAGTAGAGCGTGATCAGGAGCGCCAGCACGACGATCGAGACGACGCCATAGCCGGCCGCCTCGCCGAAGCGGAACTGGCCGAAGCCGAGCTCGTAGATCTTGGTCGGGAAGATATGCGTCGAATTCTGCGGCCCGCCGCGGGTCAGTACCCAGATCATGTCGAAATAATTGAAGGTCAGGATGGTGGTGAGGATGAAGTTGATGGCAATCACCTCGCGCATCGACGGCAGCACGACGTGCCAGAGCCGGCGCGTCGCGCTGGCGCCGTCCATCTTCGCCGCCTCGATCTGCTCGGCCTCGACATTCTGCAGCGCCGCCAGGAAGACGACGGTCGAGAACGGAAAGCCCTTCCAGACGGCGGCGATGACGGCGGCGGCCATGGCGGTCGACGAGTCGGCGAGCCAGGCGAGGCCCTGGTCGCCGAAGCCGGCGGAAATCAGGAACGAATTGATAAGGCCGAGCTGCGGGTCGTACATGAAGCGCCACAGGATGGCCGCGACGACGCCGGGCAGCACCCAGGGCAGCAGGATCAGCGAGCGCATCAGCCCCTGGCCCGGCAGCTTCTGGTTCAGGAGCAGCGCGCAGAGAAAGCCGAAGCCGTTCTGCAGCACCACGACGGCGACGGTCCAGACGAGCGAATTCCGGACGATCTGGCCGAAATCGGCGCTGCCGAAGATCTTGCCGTAGACGGCGAGGCCGACGAATTTCGGCGTCGGGTTGATGAAGGAGGTCGAGTACAGGCTCTCGATGACCGTGCCGATCATCGGGTAGTACATCAGCACCGCGACCAGCAGGACGGCCGGCGTCACGAAGATCCAGGTGAGCCAGCGATCGCGTTTCATCATGGAAGATTCATTTCCGGTTTTTTCTTGAGTGTGCCGGCGGGACTGGAACGTCGGCCGCGGCCTTCTCCCTTTCCCGCTTGCGGGAGAGGGCCGGGGCGAGGGTGAGACGGCCTGCTCCGCCGGCCTGGCGGCAGGAAGGCAGGCAAGACCCTCACCCAACCCTCTCCCGCGAACGGGAGAGGGCAAGGCACAGCGGATCAGTTCAGGCCGTTGATCGCGGCGCAGGCCTTCTTGGCGGCTTCGGCCGGATCGGCGCCGGAATAGACGTCCTGCGCCAGGGTCACCTCGATGTCGGAGACCTCGAGATAGCGGGCCGAGAGCGGACGCGGCTGGGCGTTGCCGAGATGCGTCATGATCTTGTCGGCGCCCTTGCGGTTGGCGTCGAGGAAGGTCTTGGCCGCCTTGACGTTGGCCGGGATCAGGTCGACGACCGCGCCGTTGACGTCTTCGCGCGTCAGGAACTGGATGAACTTCCAGGCCGCTTCCTGGTGCGGCGACGACTTGTAGACGACGAGGTTCCAGCCGCCATAGGTGCCGACCGGGGTCTTGCCCGCCGGCGCCGTGCCGTTCTCGAAGCCCCAGTCGATCTTCGACTTCTGCAGGGTCGGCTGCTCCAGCGCCGGCCAGAACTCGACGCCGAGCGAGCCGTTCAGGAACAGTTCGCGCATGTCGCCCGAGGACGCGTTCAGGATGCCCTTCGGCGCGAACGGCACCAGCGACTGCAGATAGGCGAGCGCCTCGACCGATTCCTTGCTGTCGAGCGCGCACTTGCCGTCCGCGTCGAGCACCTTGCCGCCATTCGAGAAGATGAACGAGTTCATGACGACGACGGTGTCTTCGCCCTTGTGGCCGAACAGGCCGACGCCGTACTTGCCCTTGGCCGGGTCGGTCAGCTTCTCGGCCGCCGCCTTGAGGCCGTCAAAGGTGGTGATCGAGGCCGGGTCAATGCCGGCTTCCTTGAACAGCGCGTTGTTCAGGAACGAGAACTGCCAGACGTCGACGTTGAACGGCACGCCGTAGAGCTTGCCGTTGTAGTTGGCCGAATCCCAGGCGCCCTTGAAGAATCCGTCCTTGGTCAGGCCGGCGGCCTTGGCCTGCTCGTCGAGATCGGCGATCGCGCCGGCTTCGGCGAAGGCGCCCTGCCAGATCTGGTCGACAGTCGAGACGTCCGGGGCGTTGCCGCCCTGCACGGCGGTCAGCAGGCGCTGCTGGAACTCCGGATAGGGGATGGTCGTGACTTCGACCTTGATGCCGGGATTCTCGGCCTCGAAGCGCTTGACCGCCTCCTGCTGGTACTGGCTCAGGCCAGATTCGGTCTGCTGGTTGTCCCAGAACTTCAGCGTGATGGTGTCCTGCGCGAACGCGGCAGGCGTCAGTCCCGCGAGCATGGTCGCGGCGAGAAGCAGTTTCTTCATGGTAGTCCCTCCCAGGTGTTCTTCAAAGTCGCATCTGCAGTCCGTCCGGCCGCTCAGGCCTTCCGTCTGTCCGCCACCGGCCTCCCGGTGCGGGGCGCCGCCATCTCCTCCGGCTCCTCGTCGGCAAGCGTGATGCGCGTGCCCATCGAGGCAAAGGCGAGCCGATCCGCCGGCAGCGAGGCGGAATCCGTGATCAGGTCGTCGATCGCGCCGAGCGCCACGATGCGGTGGCTGGCCTCGACGCCGACCAGCGAATGGTCGGCCATGACGACGACCTCGCGCGAGGCGTCGACGAAGCGCTTCGCCGCCAGCGCCAGCCGCTCGTCCGTCGCCGAGGCGCCGAAATGCGGCGAGATGCCGTCGACCGACAGGAAGGCGCGGTCGACCCGCATGGTCTCGAACAGGG
>JAFKJZ010000294.1 GCA_017305815.1 Hyphomicrobiales bacterium | reverse complement strand
GGCGCTTCCGCCACCACCGGCGGCCAGATCACCTGCTCGAACAGCGAGAGGATCGCCGACGGGATGAAGCGGGTGCGCGTCGCATAGACGTGGCGGTCGCCGCCGCGCGTCTGCTGGGTGACGAAGAAGCGCTGCGGCATGACGAGGTGCAGCTCGTCCTTCGCCCGCGTCATCGCGACATAGAGCAGCCGCCGCTCCTCCTCAATCTCCTCCGCCGTGCCGGTCGAGAGGTCGATCGGCATGCAGCCGTCAACGACGTTCAGCACGAACACCGATTTCCATTCCTGCCCCTTGGCCGAATGGATGGTGGAGAGGCCAAGATAATCCTCGTCGAGCAGCGGCACGCCGGCCTCGCCGCTGCGGGCATCCGGCGGATCGAGCGTCAGCTCGGTCAGGAAACGCTCGCGCGAGGAAAAACCGGCAGCGATCTGCTCCAGTTGCACGAGATCGGCAAGCCGCACCGTCGCGTCCTCGTGGATGCGCTCCAGATGCGGCTCGTACCAGTTGCGCACCGCCTCGATCTCAGCCGGCCAGCCCATGCCCCGTCCGCGCAGCGCGCCAACCATCTCGACGAAGGCCGGCCAGTCGGCCGCCGTCTTCTGCGGCGGCTTGAACTCGACAAGCGCCGCAACCGGATCGACCGCGCCCGTCATGGCGTCGAGCATCTTGCCGGCCGTGCCCGGCCCGACGCCCGGCAGCAATTGCGCGACGCGAAATCCGGCGACGCGGTCGCGCGGGTTCTCGACGAAGCGTAAGACCGCGAGCAGGTCCTTCACATGCGCCGCGTCCAGGAACTTCAGTCCGCCGAACTTGACGAACGGGATGTTGCGCCGGGTCAGCTCGAATTCGAGCGGGCCGGAATGGTGCGCGGCGCGGAACATCACCGCCTGCTCCTTCAGCGCCACGCCGCGCTCGCGCGCCTCCAGCACCGTCTCGACGACATAGCGCGCCTGCTCTGCCTCGCCGCGCACGGTGACGAGTTGCGGCTTGTCGCCGCTCGCGCGCTCGGTCCAGAGGTTCTTGGTGAAGCGCTCGGTCGCCAGCCCGATGACGCCATTGGCGGCGGCGAGGATCGGCTGGGTCGAGCGATAGTTGCGCTCCAGCGTGACGATCTCGGCCGCCGGCGAGAAATGACCGGGAAAATCGAGGATGTTGCGCACGGTGGCAGCACGGAAGGAATAGATCGACTGGGCGTCGTCGCCGACGACCGTCAGCCCCTCCCCCTTCGGCTTCAGCCCAAGCAGCACGGAGGCCTGGAGCCGATTGGTGTCCTGGTATTCGTCGACCAGCACATGGTCGAAGCGGGCGGCGATCTCGCCCGAGATCGACGGCTCGGCCATCAGATAGGCCCAGTAGAGCAGCAGGTCGTCGTAATCGAGCACATTCTGCGCCTGCTTCGCCTCGACATAGGCGGCGAACAGCGCCTTCAGCTCGTCCTTCCACATGGCGCACCAGGGGAAGACCTTGACCAGTACCTCGTCGAGCGTCGTCTCGGCATTGACGACGCGCGAATAGATGGCGAGGCAGGTGCCCTTGGCGGGAAAGCGGCTCTCCTTCTTCGACAGGCCCCGCTCGTGCCGCACCAAGTTCATCAGGTCGGCCGAGTCCTCGCGGTCATGGATGGTGAAGGCGGGATCGAGGCCGATCCACTGCGCATGCTCGCGCAGGATCTTCGCGCCGATGCCATGGAACGTGCCGGACCAGGCGAGCGCGTCGGTGAGCACACCGCCCTTCGATCCCATCACTCCGGCCGCGATGCGCTCGACCCGCTTCGCCATCTCGCTCGCCGCGCGGCGCGAAAAGGTCATCAGCAGGATGCGGCGCGGGTCAGCGCCGTTCAGGATCAGATGCGCGACCCGGTGCGCGAGCGTGTTGGTCTTGCCGGAACCTGCGCCGGCGATCACCAGCAGCGGCCCGCGTTCCGGCGTGGTGACGCCGAATTCGACGGCGCGGCGCTGGTCGTCGTTCAGCCGGGCGAGATGGGCAGCCGTCATGGAAATCGGTGGTTCCGTCGAATCAAAGGCGGGATCGTCCCGGATTGGAGCATGTTTCCCGTTTTGTTCGCAATGCGAGCCTCCGTCGCATCCGTCCTCGTTGACTCAATGTTTCCGTTACGTCACCTTAAATTCGGCAGCCGATCCATTTGCGCGCCAAGGCGCCTCCGGATGAGATGGCCAGGATTGGGGGGCATGAGCATGCTGGACGGCAGGGGCCCGCGCCTCGCCTTCGAAGACGAGCAGGCCGCCTTGGCAACGCCTGCAGCCGGACCGGCCTCCGCGCCGGCATTCCGGGCGGATGGGTTCGATCCCTGGCGCCTGCTCCGCCTGCTGCGCCGGCAATGGTGGACTTTCCTCGCCGTCGTCGTCACCATCAACCTCCTGACCGCTCTCGTCCTCTTTTGGGTCACGCCGACCTACAAGGCTTCGGCGCTCGTCATCGTGGACCCATGGCAGCATAGCGTCCTCGACGCCGATCGCAGCGGCGCCGGCCGACCGGCAGATGCCGCGCGGGTCGACAGCGAGGTGGCGATCCTCCGCTCGCCCGGCGTGCTGCTTGCGGTAGTCGACAAGCTGGCTCTCGCGCGCGATCCCGAATTCACGCCACGGCCGGGCTGGGCGATCCGCCTCAGGAGCCTCGCCGGCATGGAGACACCGCCGCCTTCTGCCGAGCAGGCGGCACGGCAGACGCTGCGACGCCTCGGCCCCGCCATCGCCATCTCGCGGCGCGGCGCCACCTATGTCATCGAGGTGGCCGCCCGCTCGCAGGATCCCGCCAAGGCGGCACGGATCGCCAATGCGCTGGCCGCCGCCTATATCGACGCGCAGATCCGCGCCAAGGTCGATTTCGCCGCCGACGTCCAGAAGCGGCTGGCCCAGCAGCTCGAAAGCGCCCGCGCCGCACTGCGCGAGATGGACCGCAAGCTCGACAGCTTCCTCGACGACAGCATCGGCACCATCGAGGATGCGGAACTGCGCACGGAGCTCTCGGAGATCCGCGCGGCCATCAAGGAGCAGGAGGCGAACCGCCTGCGCTATGACGCGCTCGCCGGCCGCTCGCGCGAGCGCGCCCGCAAGCGCGAGTGGGACGCGCTGATCGCCGAACTGAATTCCGACCGCATGGTGCGCCTCAACGCGCAGGCCGCAGCGCTCCGGCAGGGGCCGGAGCCTGCCGACAGCGCCGAGACGGCGGCGAAGCTCGCCCAGCTCGACCGCCAGATCGACAAGGAAGCCCAGTCCGTCATCGCCCGCATCGCGGCAGAAGCCGGGGCCGCGCAACAAAACGAGGCGGAACTGCGCGCCCGGCTCAGCCAGCGGCTCGCCGACCCTGACATTCCGGCCGAGATCGTGCAGCATTTCCGGGAGGTCGAGGGCGACGCGGCCGCGCTGCGCCTCGTCGTCGACAAGCTCACCACCTCCTCGACCGCCGCGACCGCCGAAATCGACCTCCAGCTTCCCGACAGCCGCATCGTCTCGCCCGCCCTGCCGCCCTCCACACCGGCATCGCCCGACGAACCGCTGATCGCCACGCTGGCGCTGGCCCTGTCGTTGATGCTTGGCGCGGCGGCGGCGATCCTGCGCGACCGGCTCGCCGGCGGCTTCGCCGACGAGGCAGCCCTCGAGGATTTCGCCGGCGTCCCCGTGCTCGCCGCCCTGCCGCCGATCGCCCCGCGCGCCGACCGCCCCGGCGAGAAGCCGGCGACCGAGGTTCTCGACCATCCCGGCTCCGCCTATGCCGTGGCGATCCGGCGATTGCGGTTGGCGCTCGACCTCGCGCCTTCCGGCGGCCGGCTGGCGCTCGGCTCGGCGCGGGTCGTACTCGTCACCGCGGCGCTGCCCGGCGAGGGCGCGACGCAAACGGCGATCTCGCTGGCCCGCTGCCTGGCGCTTTCCGGCCGCAGGACGCTGCTGATCGACGGCAACCTCCGCCAGCCGGAGGTGCATGCCGCGCTCGATCTCGAACGCCGGCACGGACTCGCCGACCTGCTCGCCAGCCGCGGCCCGGCCGGCGCCCCTGACAGGCTCGTCGTC
>JAFKJZ010000293.1 GCA_017305815.1 Hyphomicrobiales bacterium | reverse complement strand
GTGGACGACACTTTGTAGTGACTACCGTGGCTGGGTGCGGTGCAGTTGATATCGAGCTCGCGGCATACCTTCTCGATATCAGCAATGGTCCAATCGGCCTTTGGGTTCCCCCGCATCTTGTCAAGCGTCTTGCTCGATCGAGGCTGAACAGCGGCTATGACAAGGGAGGGGTCTTGGGCGGCAAGGGCGGCAGTTTCTATATCGGCAGGGTCTGTCTGCGCTGAGGCGGGAGCGGACTTGGCGGCAGTTTTCTCGGCATCCGGCAATCCTTTTCCCCCTTCGAAACACGCCGTGCGTGCATAATGCGAGCAAGTCTCCCAACGTCAAGCTGCATTTACGCAACAAACTCGCGAATTCAAGCCGCTACCACGAGGTCGATGCATGTCGGGCAGATTTTTGCGAAACGCGGCGCGCGCCCTATCAGCGTGGCAGGAACCTGCTCTTCATCCTCGTTCCGGGCGCGATAACAGTCATCTGCATGTTGCGACTGCCGCAAGCCGAGCATCGCAGAGAGCGCCGGAACGGCGTGTCGACACCGACGATCAGGTAGTCACGCCCGAATTTCTCCGCCACCGGTTCGAGATCCAATTCGACATATCGCCCGCAGTCGTTGCAGTGGACGCCCAGCCCGCTGTCCGCATCCAGGAATTCGGCGATCGTCGCGATTCTACCCATTGCTTGTTCTCAACAGGGCTGGCCGACGGCGTCAAGCCGCTGTGGCGCAACTCCGGGGCGATCGGATCACTGGCGGGCCAGCACATGCTCCCATCGCCAAGGGGCTTGGGAGCGATTTGGGAGCAAATCCGCATTTGTTCACAGGGTGTTCCAGATATGTTTGCTCCCAAAGTTGACCAAAAGGCTCGTGCTTCGTAGAAATTTCCACCTAGCGCACTTGTCTGGGGGACAAGGGGTCGCAGGTTCAAATCCTGCCGTTCCGACCATAATTTCAAAAGCAGCACCGGATCCGACAGCGAGCGACGATGTGCCGCCAGCAGCGTCGCCTCTGCGTTGCGGGGATGCCTCGATCCTTGATATGTCTCTGACGTATGAGATCGCTCCGGCGCGGGTCGACGCGGCCATCCCGAGCGTCCAGATGTCAGCCGTCGTTGCGCCCGCCGATCAGGCGGCCCGCGCGGCCGACTACCCCGCCTTCGGCGGTGAAGGACAGCTTGCCGTTCACATAAACCCGGCCGATGCCGATTGAGCGGCGGAGCGGCTGGTCATAGGTCGCCTGGTCGAGGATCGTCTCCGGATCGAACACCACCAGATCCGCGAAGGCGCCGGCGGCGAGGCTGCCGCGACCGGCCAGCCGGAAGACGCGGGCAGGCAGGCTGGTCATCTTGTGGATGGCGGTTTCGATCGGAAACAGCTTCTCGTCGCGGGCGTAATGACCGATGACGCGTGGAAACGTCCCCCAGAGGCGCGGATGCGGGTGATGGTCATGCGGCAGGCCGTCCGAGCCGATCATGGCCAGCCGCGAGCTCATCACCCGCCGCACGTCCGCCTCGTCCATCTGGAAATAGATCGCGCCGGCCGGCTGCAACCGTCGCGCGGCTTCGTGGATGTCGACGCCCCATTCGGCGGCGATGTCGATCAGGTCGCGCGCTTGCATCTCCGGGTGGGGCCGCGACCAGGCGATCATGATGCGATAGGTGTCGGTGACCAGGTCGGCGCGCAGATTGGTCGAGCCGGCGGCATAGGGGTAGACGTCGACATTGACCGGATGGCGCGAGGCGGCGGCCTCGATCTTCGGCAGCGTCTGCAGCGTGCGGCCCCAGTTCGATACGCCGGCGCATTTGTGATGTGAGATCACCAGCGGAATGCCGGCGGCGGTCGCCGTCGTCACGGTCTCGTCGATGCTGTCCAGAACGTGCTCGAACTCGTCGCGCATGTGGGTGGCGTAGACGCCGCCATGCTCGGCGAAGCGGCCGGCGATCCGGGTCACCTCGTCGATGTCGGCGGCGGCATTGGTGGGATAGAACAGGCCGGTCGAGAGGCCGATCGCGCCGTTCGCCATGGCCTCGTCGGCATGCGCCTGCATCGCCTCGATCTCGTTCGGCGAGGCCTTGCGCGTGATGTCGCCCATGGTCGCGAGGCGCAGCGCCGAATGGCCGATCAGCGCCGCGACATTGACGGCGGGCACCACTCGGGCGATCGCCGCGGCGTAGTCGGCGAAGCTCGCAAAGGCATAGGCCCGGGCGTCGCCGAGCAGGTTCATGGGTGGCGGCGGGTTGTCCGTGAAGGTGACGGGGGCAAGCGAGATGCCGCAATTTCCAACCACCACCGACGTCACGCCCTGGCTGATCTTGGGGAGCATTTCCGGCGCGTCGAGGACGATGCGGTCGTCGTGCGTATGGGCGTCGATGAAGCCCGGCGCCAGCGCCAGACCGCCAAGATCCTCCTCGCGTTCACCGGTTCCCGGCGGGATGGTCCCTGCCGGCCCCACGGCGGAGATCCGGTCGCCGGTGATCGCCAGTTCGCCGGGGTAGGGCGCGCCGCCCTTGCCGTCATAGATCCGGGCGTTGCGCAGAACGAGATCGTGTGCGGGGCGCGTCGTCATGGCCTATTCACGCGGTTTGCTGGCCGATGCCAAAGGGGTCGGATCGGTCGAGGGGGTAGGGATGGCGATGCCGATGCTCGCCACCGTGTAGCGGACGCGGCGGAGCGCCTCGCGCCCCTTGCCGCCGAGCTTCACGGCGACACCTGCCGCGATCGTGTCGATGACGGCCATGTGCGCATAGCGCGATGGTGTCGGCAGCAGGACGTTCTCGTCCTCCGCGATGGTGATCGGGATGACGACCGAGGCGGCGGCCGCGAGCGGCGTGTCGGGCCGCGTCAGCGCCACTGTCGTCGCGCCGAACGAGGCGGCGATCTCGACCGCCTCGACGACGGCGCGCGAGCGGCCGCTGTTCTCGCCGGGCTGCAGGGTCGCTGCCGACATGCGCAACTAGTGGCTGTCGGCATAGGCGGAGACGGGGATTCCGAGCCGGAACAGGCGCAGCTTCGCATCCTCTGCCATGGCCGCGGAGCCGCCGCCCTGGCCATAGATGTCGATGCGGCGTGCCTTGGCGAAGGCCGCGATCGCGGCGCCGACGGCGGCTGTGTCGAGCTGATCCAGCGTCTCGCGTACCGTGGTCGCCGCGCGCATCATGATGGTCTGGGCCAGCTGGCCGACGTCGTCGCTGAAGACGCGATCGGAGCGCAGATAGACCGCCGCCACCGTCAGCGTCGTCGCCAGGCCGAGCTTGAATTCGTTGAATGACGCGCAGCCGACAGAGCGGCAGAACCGCGTCACGGTCGGCTGGCTGACGCCGGCCCTGGCGGCCAGGTCGGCGATGGTGAAGCGCGTCGCGGCCTCGAAATCCTGCCGAACCACTTCTGCGACCCGGCGCTCCGCGGGCGAGAGCTCGCCTTCGACGCGCTCGATGCGCGAAACGATGTCGACAGCCGCCGTCGTCATCGGGCTGCTGCGTTTGACCATGCGGCCTCTCCTCGAAACCCGTGCGGCGGAGGCGTCGTGGCCCCGCGCCAGCGTGCCAGTTGCGAAAGTGAATTACACGATTTTTGGCAATCGGCAAGCGGATCGGCGTTGCTCCGAATTCGGAGAGCTTGCGTGCCAGATTGTGGAATGGCGACCAGAACACCCTTCATAATGGCTGAAATTTGCGGGTATTGGTCGGTTTGGATGCATTTTTGATGCCCGCGCTTTAGTGCTTGCAGTGTCCGGAGTTCTGTAACATGATTTCATGAACGAGCTGCTCAGCAAGAGTGGCCGGGGAACATGCCCGACGGATCGAGCCGCAAAAGGCCGCCGACGGATTCAGGGAATGTGGAGGGGCCTAGCGTGAACGCTATCGGAGCTCTTGGTTCGTCACGGGCGAACGTCACTGCCAGGACCAAGATGGTCGTGGAGGGGGCGAGCAAGTTCTATCAGGCGCGCAGCGGTATCGTACACGCGCTCGACAACGTTTCGCTCGAAGTGAAGGAAGGCGAGTTCCTCTGCATCCTAGGTCCGTCCGGCTGCGGCAAGTCGACCCTGCTGTGGTCGATGGCTGGCCTGCACGGACTGAGCGGCGGCCGGATCCGTCTTGGCCAGGAGCCGATCCTGAAGCCCCATCCCGAGATCGCGATGATCTTCCAGGAGGCGAACCTGCTGCCCTGGCGCAATCTCGAAAAGAACATCGAGCTGCCTTTCGAGCTGAAGCGGATCCCGCCGGACAAGGCGCGCATCAAGGCTCTGCTTGAGCGCGTCGGCCTCAAGGGCTTCGAGACGAAGATGCCGCGCGAGCTCTCCGGCGGTATGCAGCAGCGCGCCTCGATCGTGCGCAGCCTGGCGGTCGATCCCTCCGTGCTGCTGATGGATGAGCCCTTCGGCGCGCTCGACGCCTTCACGCGCGACGAGATGAACCTGCTCATCCAGGAAATCTGGATGGAGACGAAGAAGACGATCATCTTCATCACGCACTCCATCGTCGAGGCGCTGTTCCTGGCAGACCGCATCGTCGTGATGTCGGCGCGACCGGGCCGGATCCAGGAGATCGTGGATGTCGACCTCCCGCGTCCGCGCGGCGTCGACGTGCAGTCGACGCCTGAGTTCATCGAACGCGTCAACGCGATCAAGGCGATGATCGACCACCGCAAAGCCTGACGGTCGCAGTCAGAGTTCAAGGATAGTGCAAGTGGACAGCCAACTTCGCGACCAGATTCCGACTTTCGGCGCCAAGCCTGGCGCTTCAGGCGGCGCCAGCCTTTCCGGAGGCCTGTCGTCATTGACGTCGGGCGGCGGCCGCAGCGCCTTCGAGACCCTCATCATCATCCTGGTCGCCGTGGTCATCATCGGCGGCACCGAGATTTTGCTCGGCATCTTCCAGGTGCCGCAATACATCATGCCCAAGCCGAGCCAGATCGGCATGGCGCTGATCACCGAATGGAAGTTCATCTGGCCGCATCTCGTCGTGACGATCTGCGAGCTGCTGATCGGCTTCGCCATCGGCGCCTCGATCGGCTTCGTGCTCGCGGCAGTAATCACACAGTTCCCCTTCGCCGAGAAGATTGTCACCCCCTACATCCTGCTGCTGGTGACGACGCCGATGCTGGCGCTCGTGCCCCTTCTGGTGCTGCGCTTCGGCTTTGGCTGGGAGCCGCGCATCATCGCGGTGGCGCTCGCCTCCGGACCGATGGTGATGATCAATTCCGCGACAGGCTTCCGACGCGTCGATCTCGCCAAGATCGCGCTCGCCCGCTCCTTTGGCGCCTCCACGCTGCAGATCTTCACCAAGATCCGCATTCCGATGGCGATGCCGATGATCATCGTCGGCCTGATGGTCGGCTCCATCTTCGGCCTGTTGACCACGGTCGGCGCCGAGATGGTCGGCGGCGCCGAGGGGCTCGGCAACCGCCTCAACTACTATTCGTCGATGATCCGGATGCCGCAATTCTTCGCGGTCATCACGTTGCTCGCGATCATCGGCATCTCGATCTACGTCTTCTTTTTCTGGGTCGGAAAAAAGTGGGCCAATTGGGAAGCCTGAGCCGGCCGTTGCCTGACAGAAACGAGGGAACTGCTATGACGGACATATCGAACATGATGATCAATCGTCGCCGGCTGCTTCAGGTGACGGCGGCAGGCGTGACCATCTCGGCCATCGGCCTTGGCGGCACCGGCTCGGCCGAGGCCGATGAAATCACCGTGCGCTGGGTGTCGCCGCGCGGCACGCTCGAGGTTCTCGACGATTTCGCCTACTGGGTCGCCAAGAAATACGGCTATTTCGGCGATCTGAACACGGTGATCGAGGCTGGTCCGCAGGATGGCACGGCGACGGTCAAGCTCGTCGACCAGAAACAGTCCGATTTCGGCTATCCCTCGCCCGGCATCCTCTCGCTCGGCCTCGAGCAGGGCATGGACCTCGTCTCCGCCTATCACGTCATGGCGGGCGACGTGTTCAACTTCGCTTTCCCGAAGGGCAAGGCCCCGGCGGACCTGAAGGGCCTCGAAGGCAAGACGATCGCGCTTGGCTCCTCCGGCTGGCAGGCGATCACCAATCCGATGCTGGCGGCGGCCGGCGTCGATACCAGCAAGGTCAAGTATGTCGAGGTCAGCGCCTGGGGCCAGGCGCTGGCGCAGGGCCAGGCCGATGCGGCGCTGTCGTGGGAAGGCCTGCGGGCGCAGTGGCGCGGGCAGGGGCTCGATTTCGACTACCTGCTCGGCAAGAACGTCTCGAAGTTCCCGGCCAATTCCTACGTCATCCGCAAGTCCGATCTCGCCGACGCGGCCAAGGTCGCGGCCTATGAGAAGTATCTCCGCGGCTGGGCCATGGGCATGGAGTTCGGCTGGATCAATCCGCGCGCCGCGACCCAGATCACGATGGAGCAGTTCCCCGGCCTGGCGAGCCAGATGGATCCGACGGTGGCGACGGAATCGCTGATGCAGCAGACGGCGCTGATGCATGCGCGCTGGGACGAGCGCAAGGCGTGGGGCTTCCACATCGAGGACAGCTGGCAGGGCTATTTCGACGCGATCGCCGCGATCGGCCAGGTGTCGCAGGTGTTCAAGGCTGCCGACGTAACGACCAACCAGTTCATCGCCGCGGCAAACGATTTCGACCACGCCAAGGTAAAGGCCGACGCCGAGGCGTTTCAGCTTTCGGACGCCTACAAGGCCGTCGACGTCGCCGCGATCGAAGCGGTTCTCTGAATAAAGCGGGGCGTCGGCAGGGTTTGCCGTCGCCCCTCTTCTTTCCGGGGGGAAGCAGATGTTCGAATTCGATCATGTCGGGATCACCACGACCGAGCCGCAGCCCAACGAGAACTGGGTCGAGCAGAGCAGGCTCTGGGTGACCAATCCGCGTCATCATCCCGAGCATATCGAGTTCCTGCGCTATGCGCCCGACAGCCAGGTGCCGGAGTTCGTCCGCAACAATCCGCATGCCGCCAAGGCGGTGTCGG
>JAFKJZ010000292.1 GCA_017305815.1 Hyphomicrobiales bacterium | reverse complement strand
CCGATCCCTCCCGCGTGCTGGTGTTCCAAGATCCGACGCTGTTTCCCTGGCGCACGGTCCGCCGCAATGTCGCGCTCGGGCTGGAAGCGCAGGGGCGCCTCAAGACCGAGGGGCACCGCATCGACGAGGCGATCGGCCGCGTGCGGCTCTCGGAATTCGCCGATGCCTTTCCGCATCAGCTTTCCGGCGGCATGGCGCAGCGCGCGGCATTGGCCCGGGCGCTCGTCAACGATCCGCGCCTGTTGCTTCTCGACGAACCGCTCGGCAAGCTCGACCAGCTGACCCGCCTCACCATGCAGGGCGAATTGCTGGCGCTCTGGCAGCAATCCGGCTTCACGGCTCTGCTCGTCACCCACGACGTCGAGGAGGCGCTGCTGCTCGCCGACCGCGTCATCATCTTCAGCGACCGCCCGGCCCGCATCCTCGGCGAGCGGCGCGTCGAACGCGCCCATCCGCGCCATCGCGGCGATCCCGAACTGGTCGCGCTGCGGCGCGAGATCCTTGCGCTTCTCGGCGTCAGCGAGGCGATATGAGCCGGCGATCCCTTTCACCCGAAGCCCTGTTCAGGCGCGACGCCCTCGGCACCGGCCTGCTCTTCGCCGGCATCCTGGCGCTCGTCGTCGCGCTCGCCTGGTGGGCGGTGGTCTTCCTCAACGTGGCGGCCAACACCAGTCTCACGATCCCGGCGGCGGTCCCCTGCCTCGTCAACACCTCCGACCTCTGCTCGCTCGCCATGTCGCTGTGCGGCGCGGGACACTGGCTCGGCATCCCGCGCTATTGGGAAGGATTGTTCTGGGCAGGCGCGGTGCTGACCCTCGCGGCCGGGGCCTTCCAGCTCGCGTTCACGACCGCCACCGCCGCCGAAACGGGATCGCGGCGCGGCGGCGAGAATTGAAATGGATTTTCCCGCACTCTGCCCGTTTCCTGAGCAGGCATGCTTCGCCATTCGGCGATGTTGATGGAATGATCATCCAAGTCTCGCGGCGCCGAGACAGCAAGCTTGAAGAATAGACAACAATTGATTGAACCAGACGGATGATATCCGTTCGAGGAACGATAAATCATGGCAATTTTTGATCGGAATATCTTCGCGAAGACCGCGACGACGCTCGGCGCCCTGCTGGTGTCGGCCTCGATGCTGGCCGGCGTGGCGCAGGCGGGCGAAACGCTCGACAAGATCAAGTCGCGCGGCGAGATCAAGGTCGGCGTCGGCACGCTTCCCGGCTTCTTCGCCCCCGACAGCAACGGCAAGTGGCAGGGCTTCTTCATCGACTTCGGCCGGGCGCTGGCGATCACCGTCTTCAACGATCCGGAAAAGGTCGAGTTCACCTCGTCCTCGCCGCAGCAGCGCCTCCCCGCCCTGCAGGCCGGCGAGTTCGACATCCTGCTCTCGGGCGTGACGCAGACCATCACCCGCTCGTTCAAGCTCGGCTTCCATTTCGGCCCGATCATCTTCTATGACGGACAGGGCCTGCTGGTCGCGAAATCCCTCGACGTCACCAAGGGATCGGAGCTCGACGGCGCCACCATCGGCGTGCAGAGCGGCACGACGGGCGAGCTGAACATCGCCGACTTCTTCCGCAAGAACGGCAAGACGTTCAAGCCGGTCGTGATCGAGGACACCAAGGAATTCGTCGCCGCGCTGGAAAGCGGCCGTGTCGACGCGCTGACGCAGGACGCCTCCGACCTGGCGCTGAAGCGGGCGCAGTTCGCCAAGCCGGATGACTTCCTGCTGCTGCCGGAGCGGCTGTCGAAGGAACCGCTGGCGCCGGCCGTGCGCGCCGGCGACGACCAGTGGCTCGAGATCGTCAACTGGACCGTCTACGCGACGATCCAGGCGGAGGAGTTCGGCATCACCAAGGAGAATGTCGACAGCTTCCTGACCAGCGAGGACCCGGCGATCAAGCGCTTCCTCGGCGTCGACCCGTCGCTCGGCGAGGCGATCGGCCTCGATCCGAAGTTCGCCTACAACATCATCAAGACGCTCGGAAACTACGGCGAGATCTACGAGCGCAACATCGGCAAGAACACGCCGGTCGGCTTCGAGCGCGGCTACAATCAGCCCTGGACCCAGGGCGGCCTGCTGTATTCGCCGCCGTTCCGCTAGGCCCGGCACGGCCGATGGCCAGCGACTCCATTCCGGGCGCCCCGGCGCCCGGCCCCCTCTCGCCTCGAGACTTTCTGGGTGAGCGTCCGCTCACCCAGATTTTCGTGTTTGTCGGCATCCTCGCGCTGCTCGGCCTGTTCGGCCAGAGCATGGCGACCAACATGCAGCGCGTCGGCATCACGCCGGGCTTCGGCTTTCTCGCCCGGCCGACCAATTTCGAGATCGGCGAAACGCTGATCGCCTATTCGTCGCAAAGCAGCTTTGCCCGCGCCATCCTGGTCGGCCTCGTCAATACGCTGGTCGTCTCCTTCGTCGGCTGCGTGATCGCCACCATCCTCGGCGTCGCGCTCGGCGTCGCGCGCATGTCGAGCAATCCGCTTCTGGCCGGTTCCGTCCGCGCCTATGTCGAGCTGATCCGCAACACGCCGCTGCTGCTGCAGCTGTTCTTCTGGAGCGCGACGTTCCACGCCCTGCCGTCCGCGCGAAAGGCGCTGCAGCCGGTGGAGGGCGTCTTCCTCAGCAATCGCGGCATCTACATCCCGGCGCTGCGCCTCGAAAGCGGCCTGGCGGAGACCCTGGCCGCGGCCGGCATCCTCGCCGCGACCCTACTGCTCCTGCGCGGCCGGCGGATCGGCCTGTCCTTCCGCGCCCGTGCGCTCGGATCGGGCGCCGGCCTCGCGATCCTCTTCCTGCTTCTCGCCCTGAGCGGGCTGGCGCGCGCCGAACTGCCGGCGCTGAAGGGCTTCAACATCGTCGGCGGACTGTCGCTGACGCCCGAATTCGCGGCGCTGGTCGTCGGTCTCTTCGTCAATTCCTCGGCTCTCGTCGCCGAAATCGTGCGGAGTGGCATCCAGTCGGTGCCGCAGGGCCAGTGGGAGGCGGCGCGCTCGCTCGGTCTGCATCCCGGCCAGATCTTCCGCCTCGTGATCCTGCCGCAGGCGCTCCGGGTGATCACGCCGCTGATGACGTCGAACTATCTGAGCCTGACGAAGAATTCGAGCCTCGCCGTCGCGATCGGCTACCCCGATCTCGTCAGCATCATCAACACCGCCGCCAACCAGACCGGCCAGGCGCTGGAGACGATCATCATCATGGTCGCCGTCTATCTCGCGATCAACTTCTCGGTCTCGATCGCGATGAACCGCTACAATGCGCGCCAGGCCCTGAAGGGGCTCGGCCGATGACGATCGCCTTCTCCGGCCCCGCGCCGGCGGCGCCCCGATCCTCGCCCTGGCGCCAATGGCGACAGGGCCTGTTCGGCTCGCCGGCCAACATCCTGATCACGCTCGGCTTCGCCGCCTTCGTCGCCCTCGTCGTCCTGCCTTTCCTGCGCTGGGCGGTGATCGACGCGACCTGGACAGGGACGGCGCAGGACTGCGCGGCGAGGACCGGCGCCTGCTGGGCCTTCATCGGCGAGAAGACCCGCTTCATCCTGTTCGGCCTCTATCCGAACGATCGCGACTGGCAAGCGGCGACGGCGGTCTTCCTCCTGATCGGCCTCGTCGTCGCGACCGGCATCCCGCGCCTCTGGGGGCGCTGGCTCGCGCTCGCCTGGCCCGTCACCCTCGGCGCCGCGATCGCCATCCTGTCCGGCGCGCTGACCGGGATCTGGGTCGCCACCGACAAATGGGGCGGGTTTCCGGTGACGGCGCTGCTGTCGGTCGTCGGCTTTGCCGCCGCCTTCCCGATCGGCATCGGGCTGGCGCTGGCGCGGCGCTCGAGCATGAAGCTGATCCAGCTTCTCGCCGTCGGCTTCATCGAGACGATGCGCGGCGTGCCCCTGATCGCCGTGCTCTATGTATCCACGCTGCTGCTGCCGTTGATGCTTCCGGCCGGCTTCTCGCTCGACAGGCTGCTTCGGGCCCAGATCGCGAGCGTCCTGTTCGTCTCGGCCTACATGGCGGAGATCGTCCGCGCGGGGCTGCAGGCGG
>JAFKJZ010000291.1 GCA_017305815.1 Hyphomicrobiales bacterium | reverse complement strand
CGATCTCGTCTACGGATTCCCCCGGCCGACGCCGGAAGGCTTCATGGCGGTGGCGCGCGCCTATGCCGACGCCGGCATCCGGGCCGTGCTCGCGCCGATGGTGGCCGACAAGACGCTGTTCACGGCCATTCCCGGCCTGCTCGCTTCCCTTCCCGAGGGCCTGCGCCAGACGATCGGCGGCTTCGCGCTCGGCTCCGGCGACGAGACCATCGCCGCCCTCGAATCGATCTTCGCGATGCGCGACGAGATGCCTCCGGGCATCGAACTCGCCATCGCGCCGACGATCCCGCACCATTGCTCGGAGCGCTTCCTGCGCCAATGCGTCGATCTCGCCGATCGCCACGACCTGCCGATCCACATGCACATCGCGGAATCGCGGCTGCAGGCGACGGTGGCGCGCGAACTCTGGGGCGTATCGCCGGTCCGCCGCCTCGCCAATCTTGGCGTTCTGCGTCCGGGTTTCATCGCCGCCCACGCGGTCTGGCTCGACAATGCCGATCTCGACCTGCTGGCCGCGCACGAATGCGCTGTCGCCCATATCCCGGCCAGCAATTTCCGGCTCGGCGCCGGGATCGCGCATGTCCGGCCGATGCTCGATCGCGGCATCCCGGTCGGTCTTGCCACCGACGGCGCCAACTCTTCCGACGCCCTCAGCATGCTGCAGGCGATCCGGCTCGCCTCCTACGCCTCGCGCGCCTTCGACAGCCGGCGCGAGGACTGGCTCGGCGCAGCGGAAACGCTGCGGCTGGCGACCGCCGGCAGCGCCGGCCTGCTCGGGCACCACTCGGGCGGCAGGATCGCGATCGGGGCCGATGCCGACCTCGTCCTCTTCGATCTTGGCCATATCGACTTCATGCCGCTCACGGATCCGCTCAACCAGGTGGTGACGGCGGCGGACTCGGCCTCCGTCACGGACGTCATGGTCGCTGGCCGCTTCGTCGTCGCCGACCGACGTTCGACGACGATCGACCCGGCCTCGATCCGCGGCCGTGTCGCCGAGGCGGTCGCCCGCCTCGCGACCGACCTCGCCGGCGCCCGCGCGCTGGCCGGCCGCATCGAGCCGCATGCGGTCGCCTTCGCCCGCGCTGCGCGCAGCCAGCCGCTTCCGATCTCCCGCCTGCTTCCGCTCGAAGGCGACAATCCATGACAGCCCTGACCCAGACCTTCGACACAACGCAGTTCCGCCAGGCCTGTTCGACCTTCCTGACCGGCGTCGCGGTCGTCACCACCGCGCTCGGCGAGGTGAAGACCGCGATGACGATCAACTCGTTCTCGTCCGTCTCGCTCGATCCGCCGCTCGTGCTCTGGAGCCTGCGCGACCAGGCCTGGTCGCGCCCCGTCTTCGAGACGGCCGGCCACTTCGCCATCAACATCCTGGCCGCCGACCAGATGGAGACGGCCAGGCAGTTCGCCCGGCCCGGCCCCTATGCGCCGGACGGTCACGCGATCACGAACTCGCAACGCGGCCTGCCATTGCTGACCGACGCGCTCGCCCATCTCGAATGCGAGACCCGCCAGATCCTCGACGGCGGCGATCATCGCATCCTCATCGGCGAGGTCGTGGCGCTCTCCTGCCGCGACGGCGCGCCGCTCGCCTTCTACCAGGGCCGGATGACGGCCGGCCTTCCCGCCCTCGAACGTTCCGGATTGTCATGACCATCGCCCGCATCGGCCATATCACCCCCTCTTCCAATACGGCGCTCGAGCCCCTCACCTACGCGATGAACCGTCCGCTGGACGGCAAGCTCGCGCATCATTTCTCCCGCATCCGCGTCACCCATCTCGCGCTGGAGGCGAGTTCGGAGGCGCAGTTCCAGATGGAGCCGATGCTGGCCGGCGCGCGGCTGCTGGCCGATGCGCCGCTCGACGCCATCCTCTGGAACGGCACCTCGGCAAGCTGGCGCGGGCTCGAACACGACATCGCGCTCTGCCAGGCGATCACCGAAGAGACCGGCGTCGTCGCCTCGACCTCGACCATCGCCTTCTTCAAGGCGTTTCGCGAGAAGGGCTGGAGCCGCATCGCGCTCGCCGTGCCCTATACCGAGGACATCACCCGCCAGATCGCCGTCGAATATGGCCGTCAGGGCTTTCCGGTGGTCGGCTCGGCCCACCTCGGCGTGCGCGAGAACATCGAGATCGGCGCCACCGGACCGAAGCCGATCCGTGCGCTCTTGCGCGAAGCGGCAAAGAGCAAGCCGGACTGCATCGCCGTCGTCTGCACCAATTTCAACGCCACCGAGCTGGTCGAGGAAATGGAGGCCGAGCTCGGCATACCGATCGTCGACTCGATCGCCGTGACTTTCTGGGAGGCGTGCCGGCTCGCCGGCATCTCGACACCAATCGCCGGCTGGGGGCGGCTTCTGGCCGAAGGCTAGGCAAGCGCCTCGGGCCGGCTGCGGCGGAAAGCGGCGAATGCCCAATCCGGCAGCATCGTCGGCAACCGCCCCCGCCAGCCGGCGTGACTTTGAACTGGTACGGCAATTGCTTCGCTGAAACTGGCCCGAGTGACCGGAAAACCGGATCGGTCCAACCCCATCCATCCGACGCCACCAGCGCCGCGACTTGCGGCGGCATGCGGATTTTCGGCCGGGGCCAGACGCAGGAAGTTGGAGCACAAGGCATGACACAGGAAGCCCGGGATCTCGACGAACTGGCGCAGCGCGCCCGTTTCGAGCTCGATTGCGTGAACTATCCGGCGCGCGAATGGGTGAGGCCGCGCGAGGCGGACGGCCGCCCGGTCCATGACGTCGTCATCGTCGGCGGCGGCCAGAACGGCCTGTCGCTCGCCTTCCGGCTTCTCCGGGACCGCGTCACCAATATCCGCGTGCTCGACCGCAGCCCCTCCGGCTTCTCCGGCCCGTGGGTGACCTATGCCCGCATGCACACGCTAAGGACGCCGAAGACCGTCTCCGGTCCCGAGCTCGGCATCGCGGCGCTCTCGGTCCGCGCCTGGTACGAAACGAAATACGGCAGGGAAGCCTGGGCGGCGCTCGGCAAGATCCCCCGCGGCGACTGGAACGACTATCTCGAATGGCTGCGACGGACGGCCGGGATCGACACCACCCATGATGCCGAGGTGGTCGGCATCCAGCCGCGCGACGACGGCTATCTGGCGATCGAGACCCGCATCGCCGGCACGGTCGAGACGATCCTGGCGCGCAATGTCGTGCTGGCGACCGGCATCGAAGGATCCGGACGCTGGGCGGTGCCCGCGATGATCGAGAAGGCGCTGCCGCGCGAGCGCTACGCCCACACCTCCGAGGCGATCGACTTCGAGGCGCTGCGCGGCAAGCGGGTCGCCGTTCTCGGCGCCGGCGCCTCGGCCTTCGACAACGCGGCGACCGCGCTGGAGCATGGCGCCGCCTCGGTCGATCTCTTCGCGCGCCGCCGCGCCCTGCCCCGGATCAACCCGAACCGCTGGATCGAATTCGCCGGCTTCATGCGCCATTTCGGCGATTTGGACGATGCGCGCCGATGGTCTTTCATGCGCCACTTCCTCGGCATGAACCAGCCGCCGCCGCAGGACACGTTCGAGCGCTGCGCCCGCTTCGACGAATTCGATCTCCATCTCGGCAGCCCGTTCGAGAGCGTCGATTTCGACGGCCGCTCGGTCCGGCTGAAGACGCCACGCGGCGTGTTCGAGTGCGATTTCCTGATCGTCGGCACCGGCTTCGTCATCGACCTCGCCAACCGGCCGGAGACCGCCGGCTTCGCCGACAAGATCGCGCTCTGGTCCGATCGCTTTGAGCCCGCGCCGGGAGAGGCGGACGCGACACTGGCCGGCTACCCCTATCTGACGGGGAGCTTCCAGTTCACCGAGAAGGTGCCGGGCAGCGCCCCGTGGCTGAAGAACATCTACAGCCACACCTTCGGCGCCATGGCGAGCCTCGGCGGCGCCGCCGGCATCTCGCAGCTGAAATTCTCGACCGACCGGATCGCGCTCGGCATCACCCGCCAGCTCTTCCTCGACGACGCCGGCGCATCCTGGAATCGGCCGAGAAGATCCAGAGCCCGTTCGAGCTGGATCCGTCGCTCTGCCTCTACAGCCCCCAGGACAATGTCGACTCGCTCGCGCATCCCCGCATCGCCGCCTGGCTGGACTTCATCCGCGACGAATACGAGCCGAAGCTTCCCGAGGCGAAGCGGCGGGTGCTGCTGTTCATGCCCTGCACCAAGACCAAGCCCTACCCGTTCTCGTCCGAGCACAAGGCGATCAACCAGCGCCTGATCGATTCCGGCTTCCGCCCGACCGAGCGGCTGGACCTGCCGCAGGAGCTTCAGGCCCGGCTGGAGCCGGAGTTCTCGAACGACGTGCTCAACCTGTCGCCGCTGACCGACGACGCCGGCACGGTGATCCACCGCATGGTGATCTCGGAGCCGATGGCGCTGGTGCCCTACGAGCACATCGTCTCCTTCAAGGGCCTGCCGTCGCCGGCGACCGCCTATGACGATCCCGGCCTGTTCGAGAAGCGCGGCAACGCCGTGTCGCCGTGGCGCGCCAATTCGACCGCCATCGCCATTTCGGCGACGCGCTGGAAATGGGGCGACGAGGAGCGCCGGCACTATGCGCTGATGCACAACGCCATGTCCGAGGCGCTGGCGCATGTGATCGCCCGCATCGGCCATCACTACGATGACATCGTCGCCTGGGTCGCGCCGGGACTGACGCATCGCAGCTTCGTCATCGGCCGCGGCGAGCGCGCCGCCAACAACGTGCCGGCAGCGAAGAAGGTCGGCACCGGCCGCGTCGAGCTCGTCGGCGCCAACGACCACCTGCCGGCCGGACAGCCGATCGCCTGCCTGCCGACGCTCGACGACTGCAAGGACGCCGTCGAGCGCCTCGCCGCCCGGCTCGGCACCGACATCACCCAGGCGACCGGCATCTACGCCCGCGGCGGCGCCAACGCGACGCCGCTGGCGCTGCCGGAACTGCTCGATGTGCTCGTAGCCCGCTTGCGCCCGCTCTGAACCAAGGAATGCCCAAGACGATGACTTCCCTGAAACTGAAGATCGGCGTCAGCGACAGCGACCGCACCCGCCCCCTCGCCTTCGGCGAGGCGAAGATCGCGGGTGTCGATGCCGATATCGAACTGATGGGCGTGCAGGCGCTGTTCAACAAGCAGTTGGCCGAGCACACCTATGACGTCTGCGAATTCCCGCTCGCGACCTATCTGCGCACGCTGGAAAGGCCCCACCGGCCCTATCTCGGCATCCCGATCTTCCCGTCGCGCCACTTCCGCTTTTCCAGCGTGTTCGTGAACAAGGCCGCCGGCATCACCAGGCCGGCCGATCTCGCCGGCAAGCGCATCGGCCTGATGGTGTTCGACATGGCCGCCGCCGTCTGGCAGCGCGGCATCTTCGAGGAGCATTACGGCCTGCAGCGCACGGCGCCGATCTATGTCACCGGCGGGCTGGAGGCGCCGCGTTCCGGCGACGAGCACCCGCAATACTATCCCGACCAGTTCACCATCGAGCACCGCACCGACAAGAGCCTGGCCGAAATGCTTTCGACCGGCGAGATCGACGCGCTCTATACGGCGCGCGCGCCGAGCACCTGGCCGTCGGAGACGGTCGGCCGGCTGTTCGAGAACCCGATGCCGGTCGAGCTCGACTACTACCAGCGCACCGGCATCTATCCGCCGATGCATATCCTGGCGATCAAGCGGCCGATCGCCGAGGCCAATCCCGGCGTCACCAAGGCGCTCTACGACGCCTTCGTCGCCGCCCATGCCGTGGCGCGGGCCAAGATGTACGAGGCCGCCGCGCTCTCGACCATCCTGCCCTGGCAGCTGGAGGCGTTGCTCGACGCCGAGGCGAAGCTGGGCAAGGACTACTGGCCGGCCGGCTTCGCCAGGAACAGGGCCATGCTCGAAGTGATCATCCGCTACCTGCGCGAGGACGCCCTGATCACCACCGACTTCAGGCCGGAAGACCTGTTCGACGGCGCCGACATTCTCGCAACCTGACGATGGAGCGGAAGCAGCCATGACGGCATCGGGATTCGCCTGGCAGGAGCTTCACACGGACGCGGTGGCGGCGTCCGACCGGCTCGACTATTGGTGCGAGGCCACCAACAGCCTGTTTCCGCCGACCCGGCTCAGCCGCGCCGATGCATCCGCTCGACCAAGCTCGACGTCATCCGCACCGAAAAGGAGATCGGCGCCAGCGACGACCGCTGGTTCGAGCTGACCATCCAGCTCGACGGCCAATGCGCCTTCAGCCATGACGGCCGCGACCTCGTGACCGCACCGCGCTCGATGGTACTTTATGACAGCCGCAAGCCCTATCGCATGGGCTTTGACGGCCCCTATCGGCAGATCTCGCTGAAGGTGCCGCGCGACGCGCTGCGCGAGCGCGTGCCGGCGGTCGACCGGCTGGTGGCGCACGAGCTTTCCGCCGATGGCCTCGCCGGCCGCTTCATCTTCGATTTCGTCGCCGGCCTCTGCCTGCAGCCGATCGAGGTGCCGGCGGCGCTGGCCGGGCGGCTGGAGAGCCACATCGTCGAGCTGATGGCGACGGCGCTCATCGGCGCCGACGCGCAGGCGCCGCTGACCGCGAGCGGGCTCGCGCTCGTCGATCGCATCAAGGCGCATATCCTGTCGCGCCTCGACGACCCCGACCTCGCCCCCCGCGACATCGCCGCCGCGCAGAACATCTCGCTGCGCCGGCTCTACGAGCTGTTCGAGGCCGAAGGCCAGCAGGTCGCCCGCTGGATCCAGTGCCAGCGGCTCGACCGCATCCGCCGCGAACTGGCCGACCCGCTGCAGCGCGGCTTGCCGATCAACACGATCGCCCTCAGCCGCGGCTTCAAGGAATTCTCGCATTTCAGCCGCGCCTTCCGCCGCCAGTACGGCGTCAGCCCGCGCGACTACCGCAACGGGCAGCTCAACTGACCGGCGCACGCAGAGCCATGTTTTTGCGCCAGACCGGACCAGGCGCGGCGATGGCGCCGCACCGGTCGGCGCGGTTCAATCAGGTCATGCCGCGGCGTGCGTTCGCCGTCCGAAATCCGAGGAAGACATGACCTATCAAGAGATGGATACGCAGGCCTGGCAGGTGCTCGACCGCGCCCATTATCTGCACCCGTTCACCGACCATGCCAGCCTGCGCCAGACGGGCTCGCGCGTCGCGGTGCGCGGCGAAGGCGTCTATGTCTGGGACACCGAGGGCGAGCGGATCATCGACGGCCTCTCCGGCCTCGGCTGCGTCAATGTCGGCTATGGCCGCCCCGAACTGGTCAAGGCGGCCGCCGACCAGATGTCCGAGCTTTCCTACTGCCAGTCCTTCTTCAAGACGACGCATCGCTCGGCGGTGAGGCTCGCCGAGAAGCTGACCTCGATGCTGCCGGACAGCCTCAACCACGTCTTCTTCCAGTCGTCCGGCTCGGAGGCCAACGAGACCGCCGTGCGCCTGCTGCGCCGCTACTGGAACCTCGTCGGCAAGCCGCAGAAGCGCGTCATCATCGCCCGCGAGCTCGCCTATCACGGCAGCACGCATATGGCCGCCAGCCTCTCCGGCATCACGCCGATGCATTTCGCCGGCGGAGACCTGCCGCTGCCGACCGTCACCCACATCAAGACGCCCTACCAGTACCGCAACGGCTTCGGCATGGATCCCGACGCGTTCGGCATCCTGGCGGCAAGCTGGCTGGAGGAGCGCATCCTCGAGATCGGCGCCGAGAATGTTGCCGCCTTCTATGCCGAGCCGGCTCAGAGCGCCGGCGGCGCCATCTGCCCGCCGATGAGCTACTGGCCCGAGATCCAGCGCATCTGCCGGAAATACGACGTGCTGCTCGTCGTCGACGAGGTCGTCATGGGCTTCGGCCGCACCGGCAAGTGGTTCGGCCGCGACTTCTACGGCATCGTTCCCGACATCATGCAGGTCGGCAAGGGCCTGACCTCGGGCTACCTGCCGCTCTCCGCCACCATCATCTCCGACCGCGTCGCCGACGTGCTGATCGAACAGGGCGGCGAGTGGGCGCATGGCTACACCTATTCCGGCCATCCCGCCTGCTGCGCCGTCGCTCTGGAAAACATCCGCATCCTCGAAGAGGAAGGCATCGTCGAGAACGCCGGCAAGGTGCTCGCCCCCTATTTCAAGGCGAAGCTCGAGACCTTCGCCGACCACCCGCTGATCGGCGATGTCCGCAGCGTCGGCCTGATGGGCGGGCTGGAGATCGTCAAGAACAAGGCGACGCGCGAAGCCTATGACTACGAGGCGCATATCGGCGACCATTGCAGCGCCGAGGCGCTGAAGCGCGGCCTCGCCTTCCGCGCCAATGGCGACACGATGAGCCTGATGCCGCCGCTGGTCATCACCACCGAGCAGCTCGACACGGTGTTCGACATCGCCCGCGAGGCGCTCGACGCCACCGCCAAGCATTTCGGTGTGATCTGATGCCGCTTCCGACGGGCCTCGTCTGGCACGAACTGCTGATGTGGCACGACACGTCGGCCTTGGCCGGGTTCCTGAAATCCGGCCGCGGCGTGATCGAGCCGGACGAGCCGTCGGAGAGCGCTGGCGGCAAGCGGCGCATCAAGAACCTGCTCGATGTCTCTGGCCTGACGGAAGAACTTCTTCTTGTCAAGCCGAGGCCCGCGACCGACGCCGAGCTCACCCGCGTGCATGCGCCGGCCTATCTCGAAACGCTCAGGACGATGAGCGCCGGCGATGGGGGCGACGCCGCGCCCGGCCATGTCGGCGGCGAAACTCCGTTCGGGCCGGGCGGCTTCGAGATCGCGGCGCTGGCCGCCGGGGGCATCCTCGCAGCCGTCGACGCGGTGGTCGAACGGCGCGTCGCCAACGCCTATGCGCTCGTGCGCCCGCCCGGGCACCATGCCGAGGCGGAGCACGGTTTCGGCTTCTGCATCTTCAACCACGGCGCACTCGCCGCCCGCCATGCGCAGCAGGCGCATGGGCTGAAGCGCGTCGCCATCCTCGACTGGGACGTCCACCACGGCAACGGCGCCGAGCACATCTTCTGGGAAGACCCTGATGTGCTGACGATCTCGATCCACCAGGACGGCTGCTATCCCGCCAACTCCGGCGCGATCGACGCGATCGGCGGCGGCGCGGGCGAGGGCAGCAACCTGAACATCCCGCTCCCGCCTGGCAGCGGCATCGGCGCCTATCTCGCCACGATGGAACGCGTCGTGCTGCCGGCGCTCCGGCGCTTCGCGCCCGACATGATCGTCGTCGCCTCCGGCCTCGACGCCGGCGCCTATGACCCGCAGGGCCGGATGATGCTTGCGGGCAGCACCTTCGCGTCGATGACGCGGATGCTCATGGCGGCCGCCGACGAACTCTGCGACGGACGCCTGCTGATGACGCATGAGGGCGGCTATCACCGCCCGTCCGTGCCCTTCCTGGGCATGGCCATCCTCGAAGCCCTCTCGGGCCTGAAGGGCACAGTCGAGGACCCGTTCGAGCCGCTCATCGCCGGCATGCCGCACCAGACCCTTCAACCCCACCAGGACGCCGTCATCCGCCTCGCGGAAACGCATGTCCCGCTGATCTGACACGAGGCGCCTCCCTTGGCCGATACGACGCATTTCTACATTGACGGCAGCTGGGTGGCGCCGGTGACGCCTGCGAC
>JAFKJZ010000290.1:4100-7126 GCA_017305815.1 Hyphomicrobiales bacterium | reverse complement strand
CCAGAAGATCGGCATGGAGAAGCCGGTCAGCGCCGCGCCCATCAGCGTGTAGTCGACGAAGGAGCCGCGCCGCGTCGCCGCGATCACGCCGGCCGGAATGCCGAGCACGGTGGCGAAGATCATGGCGCAGATGGCGAGTTCCAGCGTCGCCGGGAACAGCGTCGTGAATTCGGTCAGGATCGGCGTCTGCGTCGAGATCGACGTGCCGAAATCGCCATGCGCGATCTGCCAGAGATAGTCGAGGAACTGCTTCCAGACCGGCTGGTCGAGACCGAGCTCATGGCGGAAATAGGCGAGGCGTTCGGCCGAGATGCCGCGCTCGCCGGTACGGGCTTCGACCGGGTCGCCGGGCACGAGCCGGATGGCGACAAAGGTCAGGAAGGCGATGGCCAGGAAGGTCGGGATGACCAGGAGCACGCGCCGGACAATGAAACTGAACATGGTGTTTACCGCCTGGAAGGCGAGGCAGGGAGCCGTGTCACTGCCGTCATCCCCGCGCGAAGGCGGGGATTCATCCGGCCCCGCGCGGGGCCGGATGAATCCCGGGGCAAGCGATCGCCTCAGCCATCGCCTTGTCCCGGGACGACGGAGGTGTGGTGCGCCTCCGTCCTCGTCGTCGCTTGCTACTCGAGACCGACTTCCGCGAATTCGCGGCGGCCGAGCGGGCTGACCTTGTAATTCGTCACGTTCTTGCGGATCGGTTCGTAGACGACCGAATGCGCGATGTTGAAGACCGGCGCTTCTTCATGCGCGATCACCTGCATCTGCTCGTAGAGCTTGGCGCGCTCGGCGACGTCGAAGGTCGACTTGGCCTTCTGGAAGAGTGCCTCGAAGTCCTTGTTGCACCACTTGGACAGGTTCTGGCCGCCGGGACGGGCGCCCTCGCAGCCGAGCAGGAAGAAGAAGTTGTCGGGATCGCCGTTATCGCCGCTCCAGCCGAGCTGGCCCATCTGGTGCTCGCCGGCCTGCATGCGCTTGCGGTATTCGCCCCATTCGAACGAAACGAGATGGGTCTTGATGCCGACCTTCTCGAAATCGGCCTGCATCAGCTCCGCGACGCGCTTGGCGTTGGGGTTGTAGGGACGCGTGACGGGCATCCACCACAGGTCGCTCTCGAAGCCTTCCTGGACGCCGGCGGCCTTCAGCATTTCCTTGGCCTTGGCCGGGTCGTACTTGTAGGGCTCGATGGCGTCGTTGTAGCTCCAGATCGTCGGCGGAATGAAGTTCTTGGCCGCCTGGCCAGCGCCGCCATAGACGTCCTTGATGATCGTCGCCTGGTCGATCGCCATCGTCAGCGCCTGGCGCACTTCCTTCTTGTCGAAGGGCGGCTTGGTCACGTTGAAGGCGAGATAGGCGATGTTGAGGCCGGGCTGCGACAGCAGGTTGACGTTCGGGTCCTTGCCCATGGCGTCGAGGTCGGCCGGGTTCGGGCCGATCATAACCTGGCACTCGTTCTTCCGCAGCTTGGCCCAGCGCGCCGTCGGATCCTTGGTGATCGCGAAGACGAGGTCGTCGATCTTGGCCTTCGGGCCCCAGAAGTCCGGGAACGCCTTGAAGCGGATGACGGCGTCCTTCTGGTAGGCGACGAAGGTGAACGGGCCGGTGCCGATCGGCTGCTGGTCGACCGTCTCGGGCTTGCCCGTCTTCAGCATCTGGTCGGCATACTCGGCCGAATGGATGGTGGCGAAGTCCATGCCGAGATTGGCGAGGAAGGGTGCGTTCGGCTTGGTCAGCGTGAACTTGACCGTGTAGTCGTCGAGCTTGTCGATCGACTTCAGCAGCGTCGGCATCTCCATGTCGTTGAAGTAGTCATACGCGCCGCCAGACACCTTGTGGTAGGGATTGTCTTCCTTCCACATGCGATTGAACGAGAACAGCACGTCGTCGGCGTTGAAGTCGCGCGTCGGCTTGAAGATCTTCGACGAATGGAACTTCACGCCCTTGCGCAGATGGAAGGTGACTTCCATGCCGTCGGGCGACACTTCCCAGCTCTCGGCGAGGCCGGGGCGGATCTTCGTGGTGCCCGGCTCGAACTCGACGAGCTGGTTGAACACCGGCCGGGCGGCGTCGAAGGACGTGCCGGTGGTATTGACCTGCGGATTGAAATTCTCGGGGCTGCCTTCCGAGCAATAGACCAGCGTCTTGGCTTCCGCCATCGAAGCGATGCCGGTGACAAGCATGGTTGCCGCCAACAGGCGGGCAAATTTCTTCATTCCTCAACTCCCCTGGCACGCGCCATCCAAAGCGCTTTCAGCCCGCCCTGCAGTCGGGTTCCTTTTGCTGGAACCTCGGTTTGGCGGGAAAGCCCCAATCCAGCCGAGGCGCGCCACTATTGCAAGAGGGATTTTTTGCCGGATGATCAAGGACCGAGCGCGCCGCGCACCTTGGCGACGATCGCGGCCGAGGAGCGCAGGTGCGATTCGAGCGTCAGGTCGGCGATCCTCGGCGTCAGGATCAGGTTGGGGACGGCGGCGAAGATCGACCCGGCCTCGCTGTTGAGCGGCTCGATCTCGAAGCCGTCGAAGGCGGCGCCGCGCAGGCGGCCGATGGCGAGCATGTTGGCGACGGCCGCCTCGTCGACGACGCCGCCGCCGCCGACCGAGATCACCACCGCGCCCGATTTCATCCGCGCCAGCGCGGCTGTGCCGATCCGGCCGACGAATTCCGGCCGCGCCGGCAGATGCACGCTGACGACGTCGGAATCGCCGAGCAGGTCCTCGAAATCGACCCGCTCGACCTCGTTCCAGACCGGGTGCGCCGGCTTCAGGAACGGATCCCAGCTGATGACGCGCATGCCGAGCGCGCGGGCGCGGAGCGCGGCGGCGCGGGCGCCGAAATCGAGCCCGACCAGGCCGAGCGTCCGGCCGCCGATCTCGCGGCCGACGAGATGGCCGCGCGGCCACTTGCCCTGCATCACGTCGCGGGTGGCGAAGAAGGCGCCGCGCGTCAGCATCATCGCGCTGGCGACGACATATTCGCCGATGGCGTCGGCGATCATGTCGGGCGCGCGGACGATGGCGACGCCG
>JAFKJZ010000290.1:0-4060 GCA_017305815.1 Hyphomicrobiales bacterium | reverse complement strand
CCTTGGCGATCAGCGGCACGTCGACCACTGTGCGGTCGCGGATGATCAGCGCGCGCGCCTGGCGCACCAGCCGCGACAGGCCCGTCAGGTCGCTGCCGAGCGTCGGCTCATAATGAACCTCGAAGTCGCGGGAGAGATCCGCGACCGCGTTCTTGTGGATGAATTCGGAAATGACAATGTCGACCACGCCCGCCCCCGGGACAAACGCTGGGGCCGATGCCGTCGCGCTGCGCCTTCATGCTAGCAACAGACACGGGACATTCCCAAGCGTTTTCCCGAGTGTTTTCGGTCGAATTTCGTCGTGTCAGGCAGGCGCCTTCCAGAGTCGGCCGAGGTCGAAACGCGCCATTTCCTCGAGCAGCTCGACGAAGGCCGCCGCCTGGTAGTCGACCATCTGCCGGCCGCGATCTGCGGTTGCCCGCGTGGCGTTGCCGACCGCGCCCTTCGGGTTCAGATCCTGCGCCTTCCAGGCGGCGCGCGCCGGCGCGCCGTGGAAACGCAGGCGCTTGAATTCCTTCAGCAGGTCGAGCTGGGTCGAGCGGAAATCCTCGGCCTTCGACATGTCGACCAGGTCGGGGCGGAAGTGCAGCATGATCGAGGTTTCGACGTCGCCGCCATGGATGCCGTAGAGATATTCCTCCTCGGGCACCATGCCTTCCGGCTCGCCGACATTGGTCCAGCCGGTCGAGACGACCAGCATCTCGTACTTGATGCGCAATTCGCGGGCGAGGATATCGGCAACCGGGACATTGCCGCCATGCGAGGTGACGATGACGAGCTTGCGGACGCCGGCGCGGGCGATGCTGTCGCCGATCTCCATCCACATGCGGATGGCGGTTTCCCACGTGAAGGTGAGCGTGCCGGGCGAGGAGATGTGCTCGTTCGACTTGCCGATCGACTGCAGCGGCAGGAAGGTCGCCGGCAGGCCGTCGGGCAGCATCTCGACGACGCGCTTCACCATGCCTTCGCCGATGCAGGCATCGGTGAAGACGGGCAGATGCGGGCCGTGCTGCTCGATGGCGCAGACCGGCAGGACCGCGATCCAGTCCTTTTCACCGCCCTGGAAAGCCGGGGCCTGCATCTCGTGCCAATAGGGGCGGGGAAGGGTCATTCCGATGGTCTCTCTCAAGGATCGTTTCGCGGCGGCGTCTAGCCGTGCGCTGCGGTTAGGATCGGGGACGGGCCGGGTGGCCGTCGGCAGGGATGCTTGCTGTCATAGCGCTTCCAGGAAGGCGCGCGAAGCCTGATGATGCTCGTGGCGCAGCCTTGCGACGTCGACGCCGACCGGCGCGCCGTCCTCGACCCGCCATTCGCCCTTGACCATGACGCGGTCGGCGGCATGCGCGCCGCAGAGCACGAGCGCGGCGATCGGGTCGCCGGCGCCGGAGAAGCGCAATTCGTCCAAGGACCAGAACGCCATGTCGGCCTGCCTGCCGACCGCGATCGCACCGATATCGTCGCGGCCGAGGCAGCGGGCCGAGCCGGCCATGCCCCAGCGCAACGCATCGAGATGGGTGACGCTGGCGGCGTCATATTTGAGCCGGCCGATCATCAGCGCGTGGCGAACGGCCTCCATCAGGTTGGAATTGTCGTTGGACGCGCCGCCATCGACGCCGAGGCCCACCGCCACGCCGGCCGCTTCCAGTTCCTTGGTCCGGCACATGCCGGAGGCGAGCACCATGTTGGAGGTTGGGCAATGGCAGACGCCGACGCCGTGGCGGCCGAGCTTGGTGATCTCCGCATCGTCGAAATAGATGCCATGCGCCAGCCAGGTGCGGTTGGAGAGCCAGCCGCAATCCTCGAGATAGTCCACCGCCGTCATGCCGTGCTTGTCGCGGGCGAAGTCGGCCTCCTGCTTCGTCTCGACGAGGTGGGTATGCAGGCGGCAATCGTGCTTTTCGGCAAGCGCCGCCGTCTCGCGCATCAGCCGCTTGGTGACGTCGAACGGCGCGTTGGGGGCGAGCGCGACGCGGGTCATCGCCCCGTCGGAAAGGTCGTGGTAGCGGCCGATGATGCGCTCGCAATCGGCGAGGATGACGTCGTCGTCCTGGATGGCGCCGCCGGGGGCGAGCGCCTGGCTGTCCTCGGCGCCGGAGAGATCGAGCGCGCCGCGCGTCAACGTCATGCGCAGGCCGATCCGCGCTGCCTCCTCCGCCTCGATGTCCATCGCGTCCTCGAGGCCGCGGGGAAAGAGATAGTGGTGGTCGGAGGCGCAGGTGCAGCCCGACATCAGCAGTTCGGTCATGGACAGGCGGGCGGCGAGGCGGAAATTCTCCGCGTTCACGTATTTCGTCCAATAGGGATAGATCGAGGCGATCCACGGCCAGAGCGACTTGTTGATCGCCGCTGGATGCGCCCGCGTCATCGTCTGGAAGAAGTGGTGATGCGTGTTGACGAGGCCCGGCGTGACGACATGGCGCGAGGCGTCGAAGATCTTCTGCACGGGATGGACGGGCTCGGCGCCGCGGCCGACGCCTTCGACGATCCGGCCGCCTTCCACGACGACGCCGCGCTCGGCGCCTTCGGCGAGGATGGCGATGGGGTCGCGGATCCAGATGCGTTCGGTCATGGCGGACTGCCTATCCCTTTCCCGCCAGGCGGGAGAGGGTGGGGTTGAGCTCGATGCCACCTATAGCGACTCCAAGAACGCCTTCGCCGCCTCGCCATGCTCGTAGCGAAGCTTCGCGAGGTCCATGCCGACGGGCACGCCGTCCTCGACGCGCCAGTCGCCCTTCACCATCACGCGGTCGGTCTTGTAGGCGCCGCAGAGCACGAGGGCGGCGAGCGGGTCGCCGGCGCCGGAGAAGCGCAGTTCGTCGAGCGTGTAGAGCGCCATGTCGGCCTGCTTGCCGACGGCGATCGCGCCGATGTCGTCGCGGCCGAGGCAGCGCGCCGACCCTTCCGTCGCCCAGCGGAACGCGTCGAAATGGGTGACGCTCTCGGCATTGTAGGTGAGGCGGTTGATCATCAGGGCGTGGCGCACGCCCTCCATCAGGTTGGAGTTGTCGTTCGAGGCCGAGCCGTCGACCCCGAGGCCGACCGGCGATCCCGCCGCTTCCAGTTCCTTGGTGCGGCACTGGCCGGAGGCGAGCACCATGTTCGAGGTCGGGCAATGCGAGACGCCGACGCCGTGGCGGCCGAGCCGCATCACCTCCTCGTCGTTGAAATGGATGCCATGCGCCAGCCAGACCCGGTCGTTGAGCCAGCCGCATTCCTCGAGATAATCGACCGGCCGGTAGCCGAAATGCTCCATGCAGTAGTCGTTCTCGTCGCGGGTCTCGCCGAGATGGGTGTGCAGCCGGCAGCCGCAGCGCTCGGCCAAGGCCGCCGTTTCGACCATCAGCCGCTTGGTGACGTTGAAGGGCGCGCAGGGGGCGAGCGCCACCTGCAGCATCGCGCCCTCGGAGCGGTCGTGGTAGCGGCCGATCACCCGCTCGCAATCGGCGAGGATGACGTCGGTATCCTGCACGGCGCCCTGGTCGGCATTGCCGCCTTCCTCGGTCGTGAGGTTGAGCGCGCCGCGTGTCAGCGTCATGCGGACGCCGAGCTTGCCGGCTTCCTCCGCCTGGATGTCCATGGCGTCGTCGAGGCCGGGCGTGAAGAGATACTGGTGGTCCGAGGCGGTGGTGCAGCCGGAGATCAAGAGTTCGGTCAGGGCGAGGCGGGTGGCGAGGCGCAGATTGTCGGGATTGACGTTTTTCGCCCAGATCGGGAACAGCGCCTGCAGCCAGGGGAAGAGTTCCTTGTTGATCGCCGCCGGATGGGCGCGCGTCAGCGTCTGGAACATGTGGTGATGCGTGTTGACGAGGCCGGGCGTCACGACATGGCGCGAGGCGTCGAACACCTTGTGGACCGGGTGGCTCGGCTCGGCGCCCTTGCCTACCAGCTCGGTGATCCGGCCGTCCTCGACGACGACGCCGCGCTCGGCCCCTTCGGCCAGCACGGCGATCGGATCCTTCAGCCAGGTTCTTTCGCTCGTCGTCATGTCGCTCCCCGTCCTGTCGCGCGCCGTCCGGCGCAGGCTGTCGGCTGCGAGGCTCGCAAGATGCGCGCCAGCGCG
>JAFKJZ010000289.1:2117-7619 GCA_017305815.1 Hyphomicrobiales bacterium | reverse complement strand
CACCCCAACCCTCTCCCGTGAACGGGAGAGGGAGAAGCAAGGGCGGTCTCCGGCCTGAAGCCCTCGCCCGCTTGCGGGAGAGGGTTGGGTGAGGGTCTTGCTTCCTGGATAAGGCTGGTTAGTGAGACCGCCGTCACACGCTCGTCCAGCCCGCCGCCTTCAACACGAGCAGCGTCTCGCTCGCCTTGTCAAAAACGATCCAGCCGATCTCGGGTGTCGCGAACCACCAGGCGCCATCGGCATAAACGGCGAGGTCGCCGCCCTGCCCGGCCCAGTCGCCGGTCGGGCTCAGCCCGAGCAGATGGCGCTCGCCCTCGACCGGCGCGCCCGGCGGCGTCACCGCATCCACGGCTTCGACCGCGAGTTGGACCAGCCCGTCGAGACGGCGCAGCGCCTCGTTGTAGGTGACGTGCTTCTGCGCCTGCGACGGCGCGAGATAGGGCAGCGCAAGATGCGCGGTCTGCTCAGCCATGGACGACAATCTCCGTTGCGATGCCCGGCCCCGCCGTGGCGCTCAGCTGGCGGACGCGGACGGTGAAGGCAGCATCCGGCGCGCTCAGCGCCGCCGCGAGGTCTCCAGCAGCCGCCTCGCCGAGCGGCACTTCGACGACGTCCCAGCTATCGCCGCCGGTCCGCGTCTGTCTGATCCAGGTGAGCGCGACATCGCCCGCCGCATCGCGGCGCCCGCGGAGATGAACCGGCGCGAAGGGAAGCAGCCAGCGACCGGCGACGGTGAAGTCCTGCGTCGTGAAGCGATCCGGGTCGTAGGCGATCGCCAGCGGCCCGACGCGCAGGGCGCGGGTCAGGCCGAGTTCCGCCGGCGCAAGGTCGAGCAGGCGTGTCGCCACATCGATCAGGACGAAGCGCGCGCCGCCTGCATGACCGCGTGCGGCCAGATCCGACGTGCCGCCCTGCCCGCGCAGCAGGCCGGAGACGCGCCATTGGCCGTCGCCGACAAGCTCGGCGGCGCGGAACTGGATGACTTCAAAGCCGTCCGCCGCGTTGCCGATCGCAGCCAGGTTGCGGCCGTTCAGCACCGCCTCGTCCGGCAGGGCGGCCAGCGCCCCGACCGGCATGGCGACATCAAGCGTCGTGGCAAGGTCCCAGCGACCGACCGGCCCCGGCGGCACGGCGGCGGCGATGGAGCCTAGCGTCGCGGCCTGCGGCGCGATCTGTCGCAGCGGGAAGCCGGCAGCCTCGGACCCGATCGAAATGCCGAACGGCCCCGGCCAAGGGTCGGCGAAAACGGCGATGCGCGCCGCGACCGCCTCGGTGCCGGTCAGGGACGGCAGATCCAGCACGACGACGTCCGGCGGGCCGGGATCGGCCGACCATTCCGGCGTGCCGCCGGTGAGGCTTCCTGCCGGCACCGGCGCGCCGAACGGATCGACGGTCCGCCCCTCGATCCGCCGCGCCAGCCCGTCCTCGACCTTCGTGACGCGAAAGCTCGTCGGGCCGTCGGGCCGGAGCAGCGTGACGACATCGGCCGGCTCGATGGCGAGGCGGCGATCGGTCAGCGCCAGCGACACGGTCTCGCGGCCATCCCAGATTTCCTGCAGGCGCTGATCGGCCAAGGCGACGGCGAGCGCATCGTCGGTGACGATGCCAGTCGTAAGCGTCGCCTGCCGATGCCCCGCCGCCTCCAGCCGGCGCGAGGCGACGACGCGGTCGCGATAATCGCTCGCGCCGTCGATGAAGCCGAAGGCGAGCTCGGCCGGCAGTTCGGTTTCCTGAGCACGGCGGATAACGAGAAGCGGCTGCTCGCCCTCCTCGACCAGGTCGGCAGGCGTCAGCGCCAGCCGTGGCAGGCCGCGCCGGACGAAACGAACGACGTCGCCCGCTTCCGCCGCCTCGAAGCCGAGCGCCTCGGCAAGGCCCTGAAGCGCCTGCCGCGCCGAGCCGAGACGCGCGATGACGAAGCCATCGACCGAGCCATCGAGATCGCCGATCCGGTAGGGCTCGAAGCCGTAGTCCCGGAGGATGCGCTCGACCAGGCGAATGGTGGTCAGGTTGCCGAGCCGTCCGTTCAGCCAGTGCCCGGTCTCCCAGTTGCCTCCATCCGACCAGACATCGGTCAATTGCGGAAAGGCCGGAAAAGGCCGCGCGTCCCAGGACCAGACATAGCTGCGCGCGGGATCCACCATCCGGCCGAGGTAGACGTCGGAGGCGGGATTGTTCGTCGCGACGAAATCGGGCGAGGCCGGATCCCAGTAGCCGAGCACGGCGGTCAGGAACCGCTCCTGCATCAGCGGGTCGCGGCTGCCATTGGAGAAATGCGGCAGTCGTGCGCCGCCCACTTTGGGATCGGGAAAGATATTCGGCTCGTTGGCGCCCTTGTCGATCGCGGCGCAGCCGATCTCGGTGAACCAGATCGGCTTCGATTTCGGCGTCCACGCGGTCGCCGTCGACGCCTCGACGCCGCCCGGCCGGTCGAAATGGTGGTTCGACCACCAGTTCACGAGATCCTTGTAGCGGAACACCCAGGGCTTGCCAGCGCCGCCATCGCTGATCGGCGAGCGGACCTGCGCCAGCCGGTCGGCGTCGCTGGCATAGTACCAGTCAAAACCCTCGCCGCCGGCGATGTTGGCGCGGAGATAGTCGACGTCGCGGCCGCTCTCGCTTTCCGCCGCGTCGAGATGGTCGTAGCCGTCGCGCCAGTCGGAGAGTGGCACATAGCTGTCGATGCCGATGGCGTCGATGGCATCATCGGCCCAGAGCGGATCAAGATGGAAATGCACGTCACCCGAACCATCGGCCGGCTGGTGACCGAAATACTCGCTCCAGTCGGCGGCATAGGTAATCTTCGCCGTCGGCAGGATGACCCGTACGTCGGCGGCAAGCGCCCGCAGCGCCGCCACAAACGGATAGGTCGAGGCGTCGGAGCGGAGCGTCGTCAGGCCGCGGAGTTCGGAACCAACGAGAAAGGCATCGACGCCGCCGGCTGCCTTGCAGAGGTTTGCGGCGTGCAGGACCATGCGCCGATAGGTCCATTCATCGGGGCCGGAGTAGTGCACCGCTCCGCCCGAGACGGAGAAATCCGTCCGCGCCGCCGTCCCGACGAAACTCGCGATCTCGGTCGCCGCCGCCGCGGTCTGGTCCGGCGTGCCGACCCTACCCGGCGCGATCGAGGCGGTGATCTCGCCGCGCCAGGGATAGGCCGGCTGGATCGCATCCCACCAGGGATGCGGCAGCTCGTTCTCGGCCGGAATATCCATCATCAGGAAGGGATAGAAAGTGACCGCGATGCCACGCGCCTTCAGGTCGCGGATGGCGCGGATCACGCTCGCGTCGGACGGCGTGCCGCCGAAGGCCGGACGGTCGTCGATCCGGCTCACCGCCCGCGCCGCGCTCCGGTTCAGCCCGGCGACGCGCCAGGTGGTCGGGCTGGTGATCGTCAAATGATCCTCGACGCGGGGCGAGACGGTGCAATGGCCGGCACGCAGGTCGTCGCCGAACCAGGAGACGGCGAGCGCCGCTCGCCCGAGATTGGGGCAAAGCGACTGCAATTCGTCGATCGAGGCTTCCCAGTCGGTCCGCGCGCCATCGACATGGCGGTTTATCGTGACGCGGCGGCCGGGGCCGCGTGACGTGTAGACAGGCAGCGGATCATAGGCGAATTCCGATGCGCCGGGGATGATGACGACGGCGCGGATCTCGTCCTCGACGCCGCCGACCGGTCGGAAGACCTCGAAGGCGAGCTGCGGCAGGCGGTTTCCAAAATCGCCGACCGGCATCCGCTCGAACACCACCATCGCCGTGCCGCGATAGGCGGGCGCGCCGATTGCGCCCTGCTTGGCTTCGATCAGGCTGTCGGCCGCCTGGGTCTCGCCGCCGAGATAGACGCGGTGGTGCAGATCGGCGAGGTCGATCAGCTCGCCATCGGCCCAGACGCGACCGATGCGCGAGATCGGCCCCTCGCAGATCCCGACGGCGAAGTTCGCGTAGTAGGAGTAGGTGGTGATGGTCGGGCCGGCCTTGCCGCCCTCCTCGTGCTTCACCTCCTGGAACCGCGTCGCCCAGATCACCTGCCCGGCCAGCCGCGCGCGGCCATAGACGCGAGCGATCGGCGTGCCCTCCTCCGAGCGCTGCACCGAGAGATCGGAGAGGCGCGGCCCCTCGATGTTCTGGCCGAAGAGCGTCTGGTCGATCGCGTAGCCGGCCATGGCGCCGACGGCGCCGCCAAGGATCGCGCCGACGGGGCCGAACAGGCCGCCGATCGCGGCGCCGGCCGCCTGCAGGACGAGGGTCGCCATCAGTCGGTCACTCCGGGAAACGAGAAAGCAAAGGCGGCGCGACGGCGCCACCAGGGCGACAGCGCGGCGGTGGCGACGGCGGCGCCGTCCTGCGCGTGCAGGAAGCGATCCGGCGCGATCAGGATCGCCGCATGCTTGGCCGGCAGGTTTTCGCGCCATCGGAACAGCAGCAGGTCGCCCGTCATCGCCGCCTCGGGCGGGACAGATGCCATGTGGCGGCCGGCAGCCTCTGCAAACCGGTCGCCGCCCCGCGCCTCGGCCCAGTCGGCCGTATAGGCCGGCATTTCTTCCGGCTCGTCGCCATAGAGCTCGCGCCAGACGCCGCGCAGGAGGCCGAGGCAATCGCAGCCGACGCCCCGAAGCGACGCCTGGTGCCGATAGGGCCGACGATCGCCTGGCGGGTGACCGGGTTTGTCATTTCGATCGCCTTCCGAATCTGCGACGGTCCGCCGGCTTCATCGAGACAAGGCCCGCCATGCCCAGGCACACCGAGAACATGCGCGCCCTGCGCGAAATCCTGACCGGACTGACGCGCGAGACGGCGTGGCCGCAGAAGAACGAGGTCAGCCGCAACATCGACATCGCCATGTCGCATGTCGCCTGGACGCCGGCCGTCGGCGCCGCCGCGACCGATGCGGCCGCGCGCTGCTTCGAAGTCCTGCAGATCGTCAGCCGCGCCTCGTCCGGCGCGGAAAAGCGCGCCGTTGCCATCCGCGACGGCCTCGCAGCCATCGACGAACTGGAGCGCGTGCTCGACGCCTCGGCCTAGCTACAGCCGCCCGCCATTGTTGCGGTTGCCCTGGCGGGCATAGCCGAGCGCGAAGTCATTCCCCGGCATGTGCGGAAAGCCGCGAAAGTTCAGGCGATTGCCAAACTTGTCGCGGCAGGTGCCGAAGCGCTTGTCACAGCCGGCCGTGACGATGAACGCATCGCCGGGCGCGATCGCGCCGGTCATCGCGTTCCAGAGCTCGATCGTCGGCGCGCCGACGACGTCGCGCTGCGCCTTCACCACGGCGCGGCGGCCCGAATTGGCGCCGCTGGTCCAGGTCAGCGTGCCGCGTTCGAACCATCCGCTCGCGAAAGCCTCCAGCCCCGAGACGGTGAACCGCCTTCCATCCATCGCGGCGACGACCGTTCCCTCGCCGCGAAAGGCGGGAAGGTCGAGATCGACCTTGCATCTCTCATCGCCGAGATCGGCATCACAGGCCGCGCGAAAGACCCGCCCCTGCGGCTCGTCCAGCCCGGCGGC
>JAFKJZ010000289.1:0-2050 GCA_017305815.1 Hyphomicrobiales bacterium | reverse complement strand
GATTTCGACGCGGAACGCACCATCCTCGCGCAGCACCTCGCCGATATGGCCGACGCGCAGCAGCAGCCTCTCCTCCGGCGCCGACCAGTTGACGAGAAACGTCTCGATCCTGGCGTGGTCGAAGGCGCCGGCGGCGAGCTCAACCTCCGACAGCCGGTCGGAGACCAGCGCGCCGGCGACCTCCATGCCGCCCGTCACCATGCCGGTCTCGGCGCTCGCCTCGCTTGCGGAAAGCCCGGTCGCCGCCTCGAAGGTGACGCCGTCGAAGACGAGGTCGCGGTCGTGATCGGTGAAGCCGAGCACGACGCCGTCCTTTCGCTGCAGCCGCCAGGCATGGCAGGTCGTCGAGGCGTCACCGGCCAGATGCGCTGCGAGGCCGTCCGGGATCGTCCTCATGTCGCGTGCCTCATGGCCGGATCTCCACGATCGGGATCGAGGGGATCTCGCCGGCCTCGAAGGCGGCGAGGTTGATGACGAGCTGATCGGCATCGAAGCGCACCGGCACGTCGAAGCGGAAGCCGGCCGTGACGATCCCGCCCTCGGCCGGCGCCTCGCCGAGCGTGACGAGGCCGGTCGCCGGATCGACGACGAAATCCTCGGTCGAAACGCCATCGATGGCGATGCGCACGCTGCCCGCGACCGGCTTGGCGATCGCCCGTTCATAGGGCGCATGCAGCACGCCATAGGTCTTCTTGAGCGCAAACACGACTGTCTCGCCATCCCCGACGCCGAGCGCCTGGTCAGTCGGCGCCGGTTCCGTTCCCGGCGGCGCGGAAGCGTCGTCCGCCCGGTCGCGCCAGCGGAAGCCGAACAGTTTTCCGCGACGCTCCTCGAAGAAGGCGATCACCTGATGCAGGTCGGCGAGCGACCGCACGCCATAGCCGGCGTCGTAGCGACGACGCGATTCCGCCCAGCGCGCATTGCGCCGCTCGCTTCCCGAGCCGAGCGTCACCACCTCGGTGCGTCGCTCCGGCCCGCCGGAAGACCCGAAAGCGATGTTGGTCGGGAAGCGGATCTCGTGAAAGGCAGGGATCAGCGGCATCAGAGCCCCCTTCTACCGCGCCCGACGGCGCGGGCGAGCGTCGCGGCGACATGCGCCTCGGATTTGCGGAAGCTCTGCGCGTCCGGCGTCTGGATGGCGATGTTGACGGTGACCGGCGCCCCGCCACCAGAAACGCCGAGCCGGCCATCCGGCCCGCGCGCCAGCGGCATGATCGCCTCCGCCCCGGCCTCGCCCATCAGGCCGAGCCCGCCCGACAGGGGAAAATAGGTCGGGCTGGCGACGACGCCGCCCTTGGCGAACGGCTTTACCCCGCCGAGCGAGCCGACAAGGCCGGAGAGCAGCCCGCCAATGCCGCTCTCGATCGGCTTCAGCGCGGCGTTCAGCGCCATCGTCGAGAGGCGCAACGCCAGCCCCTTCAGGATGTCGTCGAATTCCTTGCCGCCGACGACCGCGTCGCGAAACGCGCGGCTGATGGCGCCGGAAAAGCCATCCGCCTGCCTGGCGAGCCCGTCGAGGGAAGCGGTGAAGGCGGAGGTGTCGGCCGTAATGCGGACGGAAAGTTCGTCGATCGGCGTGGTCATGCTGTTTCCCCTTCTGGAGCCGCCCCCCGGGCAGCCTTGACTTCTCAGTCCCGCATCCATGCCACCGCTCATCATCCTGAAGTGCTTCGCGCCAGCGAAGCCTCGAAGGATGGTCCGGCGGAACTCAGGAATCGCCCGCCGGGCTGCAGCAAGCGCTTCTCTGGACCGTCCTTCGAGGCCCGGCTGCGCCGGGCCTCAGGGTGATGCGCCAGGGGGCGATCAGGGTTCTGATTGAGCCTTGTCCGGAAACCGCCGCGCCAGGTCGTCAAACGCGGCGCGGTCCATCGGCGCGCTGGTCCCGCCGGTCAGGCCCTCGATCGCGGCGGCGAGTTCGCGCGGCGTCAGCGACCAGAATTCGCGACTTGAGAGCTTCAGCACCCCGAAACCGATCGCCATCGCCTCGCGCCAGGGGAAGGGTTGCGGTTCAGAAGCAAGCAAGGCCCTCACCCCAGCCCTCTCCCGGTTG
>JAFKJZ010000288.1 GCA_017305815.1 Hyphomicrobiales bacterium | reverse complement strand
GAAACCTCGGTGCATGCCGTGCTGCCGCAGGACGCGGTGCTGCACATCCATTGCGTCGAGACGGTCGCGCGGGTGGCGCGCGCCGACGCGCGCGACCAGATCGCGGCCCGGCTCGACGGGCTCGACGGCATCATCTGGTCCTATGTGCCCTATGTGAAGCCGGGCCTGCCGCTGGCGCGCGAGATCGACGCGGTCTCGCCGCCCGGCACCAATGTCGTCCTGCTCGGCAATCACGGCCTGATCGTCGCCGCCGACACGGTCGAGGCGGCCGTCCGGCTCATCGAGCGCGTCGGCGAGGCGCTGGCCGAGGGCTCGCCCTATCGCCTGCCGGACGATCCGGCGGCGCACGCGACCGCGACGGACCCGGCCCGCCTCGCCATCGCGGCGCGCGGCACGCTCTATCCCGACCACGTCGTCTTCCTCGGCAGCGGCACGGCGGTGCTGGCCGCAGGCGATACGCCCGCCGCCGTCGCCAAGCGCGCGGCGCTGCCGCCGATGCTTCTCGCCGTCCCCGGCAAGGGCGTGCTGATCCACCGCGACGTGCTGCGCGGCGGCGATGCGCTCGCCCGGGCGCTCGCCGAGGTGACGGGACGGATCGCCGCCGACGCGCCGCTCCGTTTCCTCACCATCGACGAGGAGCAGGAGCTGGTGACCTGGGACGCGGAGATCTATCGCCGCTCGCTCGCCGGCGCCTCGAAGCGCTGACGGACCGCATCATGCAAAAGGCCGTCGCCGTCCTCGACATCGGCAAGTCGAACGCCAAGCTCGCGCTGCTCGACCTCGACACACGCGAAATCCTCGCCATCCGCACCCGCAGGAACACGGTCCGGCCGGGCCCGCCCTATCCGCATTTCGACGTCGACGGCATCTGGGACTGGTTCCTCGACGGACTGACGGAACTCTCCAGGGGGGCCGAGATCACCGTGATCTCGACGACAACGCATGGCGCCGCGATCGCCGTGCTCGGCGAGGACGGACTGGCGCTGCCGGTGCTCGACTACGAGCATCCCGGCCCGGACGAGTTCGCCGACGACTACCGTTCCGCACGCGGCGATTTCGCCGAGATCCTGTCGCCCGACCTGCCGGGCGGCCTCAATGCCGGACGGCAACTGTTCTGGATGGCGCGCCGCTTCCCGGAAGAATTCGCCAAAGCGAAGGCGATCGTCCCCTATCCGCAATACTGGGTCTGGCGGCTGACCGGAAAGCGGGTCGCCGAGGCGACCTCGTTCGGCGCGCATAGCGACCTCTGGAACGGCCGCGACCAGACCTATTCGCGGCTCGCCGACGAGCAGGGCTGGACGGCGCTGTTCCCGCCCCGCCTCGCTGCCTGGGACACGGTCGGCCCGGTGCTGCCGGAGATCGCGGAGCGGACGGGGCTGTCGCCGGAGTGCCGCGTCGTCGCCGGCATCCACGATTCGAACGCCAGCCTGCTGCCGCACATCCTGGCACGGCCCCTGCCCTTCACGGTGATCTCGACCGGCACCTGGATGATCTCGTTCGCCGCCGGCGGCAGCCTCGACCACCTGCATCCCGAGCGCGGCGGCCTCGCCTATGCCGACGCCTTCGCCCGGCCGGTGCCTTCCGCCATGTCGATGGCGGGCCGCGAGTTCGAGATCCTGACCGAGGGCAAGGCTGCCGAGCCTTCCGAGGCGGACACCCGTTCCGTGATCGAGCGCCGCGTCATGGCGCTGCCGGGCTTCGTCGCCGGCAACGGCCCGTTCGGACGCCGCAAGGGCAGCTGGTCGATCGACCCGGCGACGCTCCCGCCCGGCGAACGCACCGCCGCCGCCAGCCTCTATGTCGCGCTCGTCGCCGAAACCTGCCTGACCCTGACCGGCGCGCAGGGACCGGTGCTGATCGAGGGCCCCTTCGCCAAGAACCGGCTGTTCCTGTCGGCGCTGGCGGCGCTGGTCGACCGTCCCGTCATCGGCCGTCCCGACGCCACGGGAACGACGGAAGGCGCGGCGCTGCTTGCCGACGGCCCGGACCATCCCCACGCCGCCGCGCCCGACCCGGCGCCGGCCGAACCGCTCGGCGGCGATTTCGCCGCCTATGCGGCGCTGTGGAAGAAGCTGGCGGAAAGCTGAGCGCCGTCATCACCCTTTGCCCCCTGAACTGTTATGGTCGCTTGGACTCGTGCAGCCATCGGCCCAGGAGACTTCCGTGCAGAAATACGCCTTCAAGATGCAGCTTCATCCGGGCCAGGAAGCCGAATACAAGCGCCGCCACGACGAGATCTGGCCGGAGCTGTCGGCGCTGCTGAAGGAAGCCGGCGTCTCGGACTATTCGATCCATCTCGACCGCGAGACCTCGACGCTGTTCGGCGTGCTGTGGCGAACCGACGACCACGGCATGGACGCGCTGCCGAGCCATCCCGTCATGCAGCGCTGGTGGGCCTACATGGCCGACATCATGGCCTCGCACCCCAATAACGAGCCGATCGCAACGCCGCTCGAAACCGTCTTCCATCTGCCGTGAGCGCCGCCAACATGACCGCCGCAAAACCCAGGGCCACCGTCGTCATCGACATCGGCAAGACCAACGCCAAGCTGGCGCTGGTCGACGAGGCGACCCGCGAGATCATCGCACTCCGCACCACCGTCAACGAGGTCCTGACCGAGGGGCTCTATCCGCATTTCGACGTCGAGCGGATCTGGAAATGGATCCTCGCCGGCTTGACCGAATTCGCCGCCGAAGCCGAGATCGGCTGCATCTCGACCACGACGCATGGCGCGGCGATCGCGGTCACCGACGGCCACGACCTGGTCATGCCGATCCTCGATTATGAGTTCAAGGGACCGGATTCGGTCGCCGAGATCTACCGCACCCAGCGCGGCGCCTTCTGGGAGACGCTATCGCCGGACCTGCCGGGCGGCCTCAATGTCGGGCGGCAGCTTTTCTGGCAGGAGCGGACCTATCCCTCCGCCTTCAGCCGCGCGAAGACAATCCTGTTCTACCCGCAATTCTGGGTCTGGCGGCTGACCGGCGTCGCCGTCAGCGAGCCGACCACGCTCGGTTGCCACACCGATCTCTGGAACCCCGAGGCCGGCACCTTCTCGCGCCTCGCCGACGACCATGGCTGGTCGAAGCTGTTCGCGCCGCTGGTGCGCCCGTGGGACACGGCCGGCACCATCAAGCCGGAGCTCGCGGCGAAGACAGGCCTGCCGCCCGATTGCCGCGTCGTCGCCGGAATCCATGATTCGAACGCCAGCCTGCTGCCGCACCTCCTGCGCCGGCGCGCACCGTTCTCGGTGATCTCGACCGGGACCTGGATGATCTTCTTCGCCGTCGGCGGCTCGATCGCCGATCTCGACCCGGCGCGCGACTGCCTCGCCAATGTCGACGCGCTCGGCCGCGCCATACCCTCGGCCCGCTTCATGGCCGGTCGCGAATATTCGATCCTGACCGAGGATTCGAAGGCAGTACCGACCGAGGCGGAGATCGCTCGCGTCATCGACGAGAAGATCATGGCGCTGCCGTCCTTCGCGCCCGGCACCGGCCCCTTCGCGTTTCGCGAAGGGCACTGGAGCCACGACCCGGCGACCTTGTCACCCGGCGAGAAGGTGGCGGCGGCCAGCCTCTATTGCGCGCTCGTCGCCGAAGCCTGCCTGCAGCTCACCGGCGCCGCCGGCCCGATCGTCGTCGAGGGCCCGATCTCGCGCAACGCGCTGTATCTGTCGGCGCTGACGACCATTGTCGGACGGCCGGTCATCGCCCGCACCGACACCACCGGCACCACGGAAGGCGCAGCGCTGCTGGCGAACGGCCCGGAAGGCGTCGGCGCCGGGCTGCCGGACGCCGAACCGGCGCTGCCGCTGGAGCGCGATCTCGAGGCCTATGCCACGGCCTGGCGCGAAACGACCGACTAAGATGTCTTCACCTCTCCCATAGGGAGAGATCGGAGCGAAGCTCCGGGTGAGGGGGTTGAGATCCGTCCGCTGAGGCCTGAATCCCTCACCCGCCGACCTGTGGTCGTCGACCTCTCCCCATGGGAGAGGTGAAGGAAGGTGCCTTGTGGAACCCGTCCTCAACCGCCGCGGCGGAGGCGCTCCAGCGCCTCCAGCCGGCCCCTCGCGGCGCCGCCCT
>JAFKJZ010000287.1 GCA_017305815.1 Hyphomicrobiales bacterium | reverse complement strand
TCAACACCTTCAAGCACTTCATGGCCTACAAGGGCGCGCTGATGGTGAACGACGACGAGATGTTCGCGTCGTTCCAGCGCTGCGCCGCGCTCGGCGCGCTGCCGCTCGTCCATGCCGAGAACGGTGACATTGTCGCGGCGCTGCAGCAGAAATATCTCGCCGAGGGCACGACCGGGCCGGAGGGCCACGCCTTCTCGCGGCCGCCGGAAGTCGAGGGCGAGGCGACCAACCGCGCCATCATGATCGCCGACGCCGCCGGCGTGCCGGTCTATATCGTCCATGTCTCCTGCGAGCAGAGCCACGAGGCGATCCGCCGGGCCCGGCAGAAGGGGGACAGCCTCTGGGCGTGTCTCGCGGCCGGTTCGCTGCAGGTGGTCGCCACCGACCATTGCGCCTGCACCACCGAGCAGAAGCGCTTCGGCCTCGGCAATTTCGCCAAGATCCCGAACGGCACCGGCGGTGTCGAGGACCGGCTCTCCGTGCTCTGGACCAAGGGAGTCGAGACCGGCCGGCTGACGCCGAACGAGTTCGTCGCCGCGACCTCGACCAACATCGCGCAGATCCTCAACATCTACCCGCAGAAGGGCGCGATCCTGCCCGGGTCGGATGCCGACCTCGTCGTCTGGGATCCGAAGCTCTCGAAGACGATTTCCGCCGGAAACCAGAAATCCATCATCGATTACAATGTCTTCGAGGGTTTCCAGGTCAACGGCCTGCCGCGCTATACGCTGTCGCGCGGCGAGATCGTCTGGGCCGATGGCCAGAACTCGCAGCCGCAGCCCGGCCGCGGCAAGTTCATCCGGCGCAAGCCGTTCCCGGCCGTCAACGCGGCGCTGTCGAAGTGGAAGGAAGTGACGGCGCCGCGCGCGGTCAACCGCTCGCCCGAGCATATGCCGATCGGCGTTTGAGGGCGGGATGAGCGCCGTGTTCAAGCCTTTCGAGGAAAGAGCCGACGGTCAGCAAAACGCCGCGAACGCCGCATCCGTCATCGATATTCGTGGGCTTTCGCTCACTTTCGAGACGAATGACGGGCCGGTTCAGGCGCTGTCCAACATCGACCTGGACGTGAAGCGGGGCGATTTCGTCTCCTTCATCGGTCCTTCGGGTTGCGGCAAGACCACGCTGCTCCGGGTCATCGCCGATCTCGAGCAGCCGACCGGCGGGTCGATCACCGTCAACGGCGTCTCGCCGGAGGAGGCGCGGCTCGCCCGCGCCTATGGCTATGTGTTTCAGGCTGCAGCGCTTTATCCCTGGCGGACGATCGCCAGGAACGTCGCGCTGCCGCTCGAGATCATGGGATTGCCCAAGGCCGAGCGCGAGCGGCGGATCGCCGACAATCTGGCGCTGGTCAATCTCGCCGGCTTCGAGAAGAAATATCCTTGGCAGCTTTCCGGCGGCATGCAGCAGCGTGCCTCGATCGCTCGCGCGCTTGCGGTCGAGCCCGAGCTGCTGCTCATGGACGAACCCTTTGGCGCGCTTGACGAAATCGTCCGCGACCATCTTAACGAGCAGCTCCTGAAGCTCTGGGCGAAGACGCAGAAGACCGTCGTCTTCGTCACCCATTCGATCCCGGAGGCCGTCTTCCTCTCGACCAAGATCGTCGTGATGTCGCCGCGGCCGGGCCGCGTCACCGACGTGATCGATTGCGGCTTTCCGCGCGACCGCACGCTCGACATCCGCGAGACGCCGGAATTCCTGGAGGTCGCCGCCCGCGTCCGCAACGGCCTGAGGGCGGGACACTCCTATGAGGACTGACGCGCGCCGCCGTCGCCGTGCGAGGGTTAACACGCCTCTTGCGTGTAAACCCTCCGTTAGCCTTGCGTCAGCGCGGCACCAGGCTTTCGAGCTCCGGCAGCAGGACGACGCTTTCCTGCTCGTTCGGATCGGTGCGGGCGATGATCGCGACGCAGGGTTCTGTGCCGCGATTGGCGGGCAGATGCGGCATGTCGGCGGGGATGTAGAACATCTCGCCGGCCTTGACGACGACATGGTGCTCCAGCCGCTCCCCATACCAGGTGTCGGCCTCGCCGGCGATCATGTAGATCGCCGTCTCGTGATGCTCATGCTTGTGGGCGCTGGCGCGGCCGCCGGGCGGGATGGTCAGGAGGTTCATGCAGATGCCGGTCGAGCCGACCGACTCCGCCGTGATCCCCTCGATGTAGTCGAAGCCCTGCTTGCCGGCGTAGCTCTCGTTCGGCCGGATGATCCGGCAGGTCGGCCTGCTCGTCTCTTTGGTGGTCGCGCTCATTTCGTTTCCCCTCCACTGGCGTCGCCTTCCGCGTGCGGAAGATATGGCACGGGGAGGGCAGCATGACCACGCTCGCCATTTCCGCCCGGCCGCGCTCGCTGAAGAAGCCGGGTCAGATCTTTCCGGTGACGGTGGTCGTCCTCGCCATCCTCGTCATCTGGTATGTCGGCGCCTTCTTCCTGAACGCCCAGCTCGCGCGCGACGCCTTCGCCCGTCAGAAGGTCGAGCCGACCATCAGCCAGCTCGCCGAGGCGACCTTCTCGATGGACCGGCCGCTGCTGCCGGCGCCGCACCAGGTTGCGACCGAGCTCTGGAAGAGCACGGTCGACCAGCCGGTCACCTCGAAGCGCAGCCTCGTCTATCACGGCTGGGTGACGCTCTCGGCGACGCTCGCCGGCTTCGGCATCGGCACGCTGCTCGGCCTGCTGCTCGCCATCGGCATCGTGCATGTCTCGAGCCTCGACAAGAGCCTGATGCCCTGGGTCGTCGCCTCGCAGACGATCCCGATCGTCGCCATCGCGCCGATGATCGTCGTCGTCGGCTACAACCTGATGAACGGCAAGCTCGGTCTCTCGACCGACACGTCGCGCTTCCTCGCCAAGGCGATGATCTCGACCTACCTGTCGTTCTTCCCGGTCACGGTCGGCATGGTGAAGGGGCTGCGCTCGCCCGAACTGATGCATCTCGACCTGATGCGGACCTATTCGGCCTCCGGCTGGCAGGCGTTCTGGAAGCTGCGCTTCCCGGCGTCGCTGCCTTTTCTCTTCACCTCGATGCAGATCGCCATCGCCATCAGCCTCGTCGGCGCCATCGTCGGCGAACTGCCGACCGGCGCTTCGGCCGGGCTTGGCGCCCGCCTTCTGGCCGGCTCCTATTACGGGCAGACGGTACAGATCTGGGCGGCGCTGCTGGCGGCGTCGATCCTCGCGGCCGTGCTGGTCGCGATCGTCGGCTTCGCCAACCGCATCGTCCTCAAGCGGATGGGGATGGCAAGATGAGTTCGCGTGGACATCTGCAGCCCTGGATCGCCTTCCTCGGCCTGTTCGCCGCCGTCGCCCTGCCGCTCGATGCCACCGATGCCTGGCGGCTGCTGCCGCGCGAGGGCGTCCCGGGCTGGATCGTCATCCTGGCGCTCGCGGTCGCCGCCTATGCCTCCGTCCGGGCGGAGAAAAGCGCGCTCACCGCCATCCTGCTCGCCTTCGCCTCCAGCGCCGGCGCTTGGGCGGCGCTCGGCCTGCTGCCCGGCCTTGCCGGCCACACCGGCCCCGGTTTCTGGGCGCTGCTCTTCACGTCCTGGCTGCTCGCCTGGGCGCTGGTGTCGCAGCTCGCCGCCATCAAGCCGCGCGCCGGTCCGGCCGGTTTCGGGCTAAAGCTTCTGGTGCCGCTCCTCTTCGGCGCCTGGCTGCTGATCTTCTGGCAGGTGATCGTCGTCGCCTTCCAGGTGCCGAGCGTGCTGATCCCGCCGCCCTCGGCGATCTGGGCGAAGCTCGTCTCGTCGATCCCGATCCTCGCCGCCGATTTCCGCCAGACCTTCCTGAAGGCGGTGATCGCCGGCTATGTCATCGGCTGCGGCTCCGGCTTCCTCGTCGCCATCCTGGTCGACCGCATTCCCTTCCTGCAGCGCGGCCTGCTGCCGGTCGGCAATCTGGTCTCGGCGCTGCCGATCATCGGCATCGCCCCGATCATGGTGATGTGGTTCGGCTTCGACTGGCCGTCCAAGGCGGCGGTGGTGGTGGTCGCCACCTTCTTCCCGATGCTGGTCAACACCGTCACCGGTCTCGCCGCCTCGCAGCCGATGCAGCGCGACCTGATGCGCACCTATGCCGCGAATTATTGGCAGTCTCTCTTCAAGCTCCGGCTTCCCGAGGCGCTGCCGTTCATATTCAATGCACTCAAGATCAATTCTACACTGGCCCTGATCGCAGCCATCGTCGCCGAGTTCTTCGGCACGCCGATCGTGGGCATGGGCTTCCGTATCTCCACCGAAGTCGGGCGCATGAACATCGACATGGTGTGGGCGGAAATCGCGGTGGCGGCGCTCGCCGGCTCCGTCTTCTACGGGGTGATCGCGCTCATCGAGCGCGCCTCGACGTTCTTGCATCCGTCCTTCCGCGCCTGAGGGCGGGCGAGATCTGTCTCTACCGTCCGCGTCAAAGGGCGCGGACGGGCA
>JAFKJZ010000286.1 GCA_017305815.1 Hyphomicrobiales bacterium | reverse complement strand
CGAGACCGATTCGGTGTCGGCGGTGAAGAGCGGCAGCTTGCTTTCGACGGCGACGGCGACAGCCGATTCCAGCGCCGAGACGATGGTGTTGTCGGTCGGCACGTAGATCGCGTCGACGCGGCCGGAAAGCGCGCGGGCGGCGTTCTGCACTTCCGACGAACGGGTGGCGGGCGACTCGACGACGGCGATGCCCTGCTCGGCGCCATACTTCTTCAGCAGCTCGACCAGCGTAACCGAGTTGGTCTCGCCCGGGTTGAACAGCACGCCGATGGTCTTCACCGAGGGGATGATTTCCTTGATCAGCGCGACGTGGTCGGCGACCGGCGACAGGTCGGAGAGGCCGGTGACGTTGCCGCCCGGCTTCTGCAGCTGCTTGACGAGCTGCGCGCCGACCGGATCGGTGACGGCGGAGAAGACGATCGGGATGTCGCGCGTGGCGGAAACCACGGCCTGCGCCGACGGAGTCGAGATCGGGACGATCACGTCCGGGCCGTTGCCGATGAACTGACGGGCGATCTGCGCGGCGGTGCCGGGATTGCCCTGGGCCGACTCGTAATTGAAGGTCAGGTTCTCGCCGACCTTGAAGCCGGCCTCGCCGAGCGCGTCCTTGACGCCGTCGCGCACCGCGTCCAGCGCGGGATGCTCGACGATGGCAGTGACATCGACGGTGACGTCGCGCGCGAGGGCGGGCTGGACGAAGGCGAGGGTCGCGATCGCGGCGGCAGTCAGGAACTTCATCAGTAGGCCCCCCTTGGTGGCTCATTGGAATTTGTTTGTTCGGTCAAAAGGTGAAACCAGCCCCCGGACCATAAGTCAACATCGATGCCGGTTTCCGCCGAACGCGGGTCGCGGCGAGGGCTGTTTAGCGCTGCGCGGCCTGGCCTCCAGCGGCGGTGATGACGCCGACGATGATGAGGCCGGTCAGAAGCAGGCGCACGCCGGCGCTGACGCCGAAGGTGTTGAGCATGGTGAGCAGCAGAACCAGGAACAGCGAGGCGCCCCAGATCCCCGGCACGTTGGCCTTGCCGCCGGCGACCGAGGTGCCGCCGATGACGACGACGGCGATCGAGCTCAGCAGATATTCGTTGCCGATATCGACGCTGGCGCCGCGGAAATAGCCGGCGAGCAGGGCGCCGTTGATGCCGCCGAGCGCGCCGGACAGCGTGTAGGTCAGGAAGCGGATGCGCTCGACCGGAATGCCGGCGAGCCAGGCGGCGCGCATGTTCTGGCCGATCGCCAGCACCGAGCGGCCATAGATCATGCGTTGCAGGGCGATGCCGGCGAGGCAGGCGAAGAGGACGCCGCCGATGGCGAGGATCGGGATGCCGAGGATCTGGATATTGGTGAAATCGGCGAAGGCCGGCGGCGGCTTGATTTGCAGGCCGCGGCCATAGGCGATGTCGATCGACAGGACGATGAAGCTTGACGACAGGGTGGCGATGATCGGCGGGATGCGCAGCACGCGGATGAGGAGGTAGTTGGCGGCGCCGACCGCCGTGCCGCTCGCCAGCGCCGCCACCAGGCCGACGGCGATCATCGCATTGCTGCCGCCCATCACTTTCATGGCGACGGCGCTGGCGAGGCCGATATTGGCTGGCAGCGACAGGTCGACATTGCCGGGACCGAGCGTGATGACGAACATCTGGCCGATGCCGACGATGACCATGAAGACGGCGAGCGACAGCGCCGCCGTGATCATGCCGCCGGCGCCATAGCCGCCGGTGAAGGTGATGGCCGCGAGCCAGACCACCAGCGCGCCGATGAACGACCAGATCCAGGGCCGGGCGAGAAGGGTGTTGATGCCGTTCATCGGTCGCCCTCCCGGCGGCTGATCAGGGCGCGCGCCGCCAGCACGATGATCAGGATGGCGCCGTTGGCCGCCACCTGCCAGTCGGGCGGAATATGCATGAAGGTCAGCAGCGGCGAGGCGGCGAGCGCCAGCGTCAGCGCGCCGATGACGGCGCCGATCGGCGAGACGCGGCCGCCGACGAACTCGCCGCCGCCGAGAATGACGCCGGCGATCGCAAGCAGCGTGTAGCCGTTGCCGAGATTGGCGTCGGCGGATGTGGTGATGCCGACCAGCGCCATGCCGGACAGAACGCCGAACAGGCCCGTCAGCGCGAACATCGTCACCTTGGTCTTCAGGATCGACCAGCCGGCCCGGCGGATCGCCTGGGCGTTGCCGCCGGTGCCGCGCAGCACGGCGCCGTAGGAGGTCCGCATCAGCGCGAAATGCACGCCGAGCGCGATGACGACCGCCGCGATGATCGGGAACGGCACGAAGGGCGGCTTCAGGCTCATGAAGCCCTGCAGCCAGTCCGGCGTCTTGCCGCCTGGTTTCGGCAGCATGAGCACGGCCAATCCCTGCCAGACGAAGCTCATGCCGAGCGTCACGACGATCGACGGCAGGTTGCGCAGGTGGATCAGCGCGCCGAGGGCGGCATAGACGCCGATCGAACCGAGCAGGACGACGATGCCGAGGAGCGGCGCATCGCGAAGCCAGGTGGCGGTGACGCAGCCGACGAAGCCGACAAAGGTGCCGATCGACAGGTCGAGCTCGTTGACGGTGATGACGAACATCTGCGCGATCGTCGCGAGCGCGATCGGGATCGCCAGATTGAGCATCAGCGAGAAGCCGAAATAGCTGATCGCGCGCGGGTTCAGATAGGCGATCGCGATCAGGATCAGCACCAGCGACAGCGCCGGCAGCAGGGCGCGGAGCGCGCGGGCGAAGGCCGGCGAGCGCCAGCCGGCGCGGGCGAGCGGCTCGGAAGGAGGGGCGGCGGCGCTCATTGGGTATGCTCCCGCGCGGCTTCCGGTCCGCCTTCCTCGAAGGAGGACTGGATCACCTTCTCCTCGGTCAGCTCGCTCTGCGCGAGGTCGGCGACGATGCGGCCATTGCGGAAGACATAGACGTGATCGCAGTTCTCCAGCTCGTCCATCTCGGTCGTGTACCAGAGGAAGGTGCGGCCCTTGCGGGCCTCTTCGCGGATGAGGTCGTAGACATCGAGCTTGGTGCCGATGTCGACGCCGCGCATCGGATCGTCCATTAGTACGATGCGGGCGTCCGAGCCGAGGGCGCGAGCGAACAGCACCTTCTGCTGGTTGCCGCCTGAGAGCGACAGGACGTTGTTGTCTAGATCCGGCGTGCGGATGCCGATCTTCTGTTGCCAGGCGCGGGCCAGCGCCGCCTCGCGCTCGGGGGAAAGCAGCAGCCCGCGCCGGAGACGGGCGAGCGAGCGGATGCCGATGTTCTCGGCGATCGACCACAGCGGAAAGATGCCGTCGGTCTGGCGGTCGCCGGCGACGAGCGAGACCGGGGCGCTGACCGCGATGCCGGCGCGGCGGGCTGTCGAGGCGCGGTAGATGTCGAGCAGTAGGCGGGTCTGGCCGTGGCCCGCGAGCCCGGCGAGGCCGATGACCTCGCCCTGGTGAGCCACCAGATCGGCGCCTGCCGTCTGTCCGCGCGGCCGGGCCTGCACCATGACCGGCGTCTCGCCGCGGGCTCGGGCGGCGGCGCCTGCCTTGTCGCGGTGCTTGGCACCGCCCATCGTCGCCACCAGGCGGTCGCGGTCGAACGCGGCGGCCATGTCGGTCGCGACCACCTTGCCGTCGCGCATGACGACGACCTGATCGCAGGTGGAGAGGATCTCGCCCAGCATGTGCGAGATCAGGATCGAACTGATGCCCTGGCTGACGGCGCGGCGCACGAAGGCGAGCAATTGTCCCGCGGTATGGGCGTCGAGCGACGAGGTCGGCTCGTCGAGGATGACGAGATGGAGCGGGTCGTCGGTGACGGTGAAGGCGCGCGCCACCTCGACCATCTGGCGCTGGCCGATGGCGAGGTCGCCAACGACGTCGGACGGGTCGATGCCGTGACCCGGGAAGATCTCGTCGAGCTTGGCGCGGATCAGGGCGGCCGACCGCCTGCGCCAGCCGACGCCACGCAGCGACGCATGCGTGATGCGGGCATTCTCCGCCACCGTCAGGTTGGGACAGAGCGACAGTTCCTGGAACACGCCCAGCCCGACGCAGGCGCCGGCATCGACCGTCAGGTCGACGCCGTCGAGCGCGCGGACGGCGCCGAAATGTCTTTCGACGCCGTCCAGCCTCACGATGGCAGAGCTACCCTCGGACATTCCAACCCGCATTCACCCAGACAGAGGGAGGGCGAGATCCCGGCCTACTTGATGTTGGCCTTGATCGCCGCGATCGCGTCGGCCTGCGTGTATTCATGCGTGGCCACGCCGCCCTCGGGGATGTTCGGCAGGGCCGCCTCGAAGTCTTCCTGCGTGAAGGCGAGGTAGGGCACCAGCAGGTCGTGCGGGATGTCGGTGCGGCCGTCGAGCACCTGCTGGGCGACCCAGAAGGCGAGCGAGGAGACGCCCGGCGCGATCGACGAGGACCACGTCTGGTAGCCGTCCTTGGCCTTCTGCTCCTTCCACCAGGCCAACTCGTCCTGGCGGTTGCCGAGAATGATGGTCGGGCGCGGCTTGCCGGCGGCGGCAAAGGCCTGTGCCGCGCCATAGCCGTCGCCGCCCTGGTCGACGATGCCGACGATCTCGGGCAGCGAGGGCAGCACGGTGGCGACGGCCTTCTGCGCCGTCGTCTGGTCCCAGTTGCCGGTGACCGAATTGACGATCTTGAACTGCGGGTTGGCGGCGATTCCTTCGAGGATGCCGGCGTGGATCTCCTCGTCGATCGAGGTGCCGGCGAGGCCGCGGATCTCGAGGAGATTGCCGCCCTTGGGCTGGAACTTCGCCATCTGGGCGACCTGTTCCTTGCCCATCGCCTTGAAGTCGACGACGACCCGGTAGGCGCAGGGTTCGGTGACGATGCCGTCGAAGGAAACGACGACGATGCCGGCGTCGCAGGCCTGCTTGACGGCGCCGTTGAGGGCGTCGGGCGAGCCGGCGTTGATGACGATGGCGTCATAGCCCTGCAGGATCAGGTTCTGGATCTGCGCCGCCTGGGTCGGCACTTCCTGATCGGCGGTGGTGAAGACGTCGGACGCGGCGACGATGCCGTCGGCGACCGCCTTCTTGGTGATGATGTCGTAGCTCTTCAGCATCGCCTGACGCCAGGAATTGCCGGCGTAGTTGTTGGAGAAGGCGATCTTCTTGCCGGACGTGTCGGCATGGGCGGCCCCGGCCATCAGAACCAGGGCAAGGGTAGCCAGAATGGGCAATTTTCTCATGGCGCATTCCTCCCGGAGCCAGTCGCTTCAGCGCGTCTCTTTGCGGCTCGCAACGCAGGCTCTCATAGGCGGAATGGTCGGTCAATCGGATTGGCCGGCTCCGGGCCGGCTGACCCGACGCGTCGGAATAACGTCTTTTCAGTCAATGCCTTAGATTGCATCTGCCGCAACGGAAAGTTCCGCTCCGGCAGGCGGATCAGCGCATGCTCTCGATCAGTTCCTCGGCATCGGCGTCTGCGTGCCGGTTGGCGAGCTGGAAAGCGGCCTCGGCGTCGCCGCTACAGATGGCGTTCACCAGCGGCTCGTGCAGCTCGATGATGTCGAGCGGATCGTGGTAGAACTTGTCGGTCAGGCGCAGGAACATCCGCGTCTGACCCTCCAGCCGGTTGTAGACCTCCATCAGGCGGCGGTGGCCGGAGATCTCGATCACGGTGCGGTGGAAGTCGAAGTCGAGTTCGGTCAGCCGCGCCCGGTTGCCGGTGCGCGCGGCCGTCCGCATTGCCTGCAGCAGTTCTTCCAGCGCCTCGCGGCCCTGGTCGTCGATCCGCTTGGCGGCGAGGCGCGCGCCGAGCGATTCCAGCGCCTCGCGCAGCATCGAGATCTCGTAGACGTCGCTCTTCTCGACGGTGATGACGAAATTGCCGCGCCGGGGCCGGTACTCGACCAGGCCCTCGGCCTGCAGGAACTTCAGCGCGGCGCGGATCGTGCCCTGGCTGACGTTGAAGCGGGTGGCGAGCTCCAGCTCGATCAGGCGCACGCCTGGGGCGAATTCACCATCCAGGATGGCGCTGCGCAACGCGTCGCCGATCTCGGCTTCGAGACTGGCATGCGTATCACCGGATACGGGCTTCTTGGTCTGGCGGCCCATCATCGGATCGTTCCTGTACGCGGCGGGTGAGAGGTGGTGCCGAGGCGGCGCCCGTCCGTCGGTCGTTCTGTCGCTGGCCATGCGGCGGGAATCGTTTCCCGCGACGCCGGCCTCCAAGCGTAGCTTGCCTTCATGCGCTCCAGCCAGTTCCGAGCGGATCGTTTGCCTGTCGGGTGTTGAAAACTAACAATAAACGATATTCCGACCACGACTAGGCCGAGCGTTCCGTCGTCCCGCATCCTGTGCGCGATTCCTGTCTCAGGCTGCGGCTCAGGGTGGCAGGCAATTTCCTGTCCTTTTCGGCTGCCATTTTATCAATAATCGATATTGACACTAGTTCTAACTCGCAGGATCTTGCGCGGCGTCCGCCAGGCTGTCGTGAGACGGCGAAACGGACGGCAGGAGAGTCGCCGCCGCATGGGTGGCGCACGCCCAGCAGGAGAGCCAGGTGTCGTCGATATTTTCCCGGGATTATGCAGCCGAGCTCCCGACCGCCGTCCGCGGCGAAGGCGTCTATCTCTATGACGCGGACGGCAAGGCCTATCTCGACGGCATGGGCAGCGCCGGCGTGGTCGGTATCGGCCATGGCCGCACCGAGATCTACCAGGCGCTGGCGGCGGCCGGCGACAAGGTGACCTTCGCCTATTCGGCCCAGTTCACGACGCCCTGGCAGGAAGAGTTCGGCAAGTCGATCCTCTCCGTCGCGCCGAAGGGGATGCAGTCGGTCTATTTCGTCTCCGGCGGCTCCGAGGCCAACGAGACGGCGCTGAAGCTCGCCCGCCAGTATCATCTGGAGCGCGGTGACACGCAGCGCCAGAAGATCATCTCGCGCTGGCAGAGCTATCACGGCGTGACGATCGCGACGTTGTCGCTGTCGGGCCGCACCAGCTGGCGCGCGCCCTACACGCCTTACATGCTGCCGGTGATCCACATCGCCCCGCCCTACGAATATCGCTGCGCCTATTGCAAGGACAAGGGCGGCTGCACGCTCGACTGCGCCGACGAACTGGAGCGCGCGATCAATCTCGAGGGACCGGAGACCGTCTCCGCCTTTTTCGCGGAGACCATCGTCGGCACCACCGCCTCGGGCCTGGTTCCGCGTCCCGACTACTACAAGCGCATCCGCGAGATTTGCGACCGCTACGGCATCCTGTTCGTCGCCGACGAGGTTCTGGCCGGCTATGGCCGCACCGGCCGGCCGTTCGCGATCGAGGACTGGGACGTCGTTCCCGACATGATCACCTGCGGCAAGGCGATCGGCAGCGGCTACGCGCCGCTCGGCGCCGTGCTGATCAACGAC
>JAFKJZ010000285.1:4662-5300 GCA_017305815.1 Hyphomicrobiales bacterium | reverse complement strand
GGGCGCGCGCGTTGGTGCAGGCGGCGCGCGAGCTTCGCCTTCTTGATGGCCAGGCGTTGGCGCCCGCGGCCTTGGGGGAGCTCCCGGTCGTCGCCGCCGGTTTTGTCGCCGGCGCGCGCGATGCGTTGCAGCATCTCGCCTCGGCGCGTGAGCGGCATCGCTTCGCCTCCGACGAGGTGGAGCGTGTTGACGCGGAGCGCGCGGGCATCGGTCTCGATGACGGGATCCTGCCTTTTGCCGAGACGGTGGAGGCCGTCGATGGCGAGCGCACTGCCGTCGCCAAGGAACTGCTCAGCCTGCCCAACCGGCGGGTGGAGGCGGGCGAGGCCCGTGCCGCGCTCGAACGCATCGCCCAGTCACTCGGCCTCTCCGACGTGGCGCGTTTGCTCGCCGCGCTGCCGGACCTGCCACTCCTGGCACGGGCCGAGGATCTCGCCGACCGCAAACGGATGGCCGCCGCGACGACGGAGGCACTTTCGCGCGAACGGTCGCGGCAACTCGCGGACCGGCAGCTTGCCGAGACGGCGCGGGCGGGGCTCGGCCATGTCGCCGACCCGACGCCGCTGCAGCGGCGCCTGGCGCTGCTCGACGGCGCCGAGGAACGTGAGCGGGCGCTTCGTCAGCTGGAGCACCGGCTC
>JAFKJZ010000285.1:528-4652 GCA_017305815.1 Hyphomicrobiales bacterium | reverse complement strand
GCGGGCGCAGCTCGGCGAGCGGGTGGCCCGGCTTGGTCATGGGCTTGCCGACGCCGATGCGCTCGCCGCCTTGCCGCTGCCGTCGCTCGGCGCCGCCGAGGCGACCTTGCGGGATCTCCGCCTGGTCGACGATGCCCTCGGCCGGCTGCACGAGGCCTTCTCCGCGCTAGAGGAGCAGGCCGGCCAGGCCGAGGCGCGACTGGCGCTGCTGAAGTCCGGGCGTCCGGCCCCGACCGATGCGGCGATCTCGGCGGCCCGCCGCGACCGGGATATCGCCTGGTCGGCGCTCCGGCCGCTGGCGCTCGGCGAGCGGGGGCGCCGCGATGGCGATGTCGAAAGCGTCGTCAATCTGGACCGGGCGCTGGTCGCGGCCGATCAGCTCGCCGACGAGCGGCAGGTCGAGACGCAACGCCTTGCCGAACTGGCCCAGGCCGAGCGCGACCTTGCCGATCTCGCCGTGCGCCAGGACGCGGCGCGCAAGCGCCTGGCCGAGGCGACGGCGCAGCATGGGGCCGTCTTGCGCGACTGGTCGGGGCTGTGGGCGCTGTCGGGGCTGCAGCTTTCGGCCGATGACCGCGCGCTTGCGCTGTTGCGCGAGGTCGAGAGCATCCGCCAGGCGCGCGATCAGCTGCGTCAAGAGGCGGCGCAAGCCGCGGCGCAGCGCGATTCGATCGCTTTCGAGCGGGCCGAGACCGACCGCTTGCGCGCCCAGCTCGACCTGCCGGCGCTCGGCGAGGCGCCGCTGCGGATGGCGGATCTGCGCGACGCAATCGCTGTCGCCGAGGCGCGCTTCCTCAAGGCGCGTGATCATGAACGTGACCTGCGGCAGCTGGACGAGGGGCAGGTCGATCTGGCGGCACGCGAACAGGCTGCCGCCGCCGTGCTGGCGGGACTTGTCGCCGAGGCGGACGAGGTCTTTCCGCGTCTCGCGATCCGCGCCGAGGCCTCGGCCGGCGAGGCGCGCGCGGCGATCGATCTCTGGCGGGACGCGCTGCAGCTCTGTGTCAAACTTGAGATGGCCGAGCGCCGCATCGCCGGCATCGAGCGCGACCGCGATCAGTTCGCGTCACGCGTCGCGGCGCTGCTGGAAGAACTGGGCGCCGCGGCCGAGGACGATCCCTTTGCGGCGGCCAGACAGCTGCGCGGCCGTCTCGACAGGTCGCGGCAGCTTCGTTCGCGGGCCGACGCCGTAGATGAGGCGGTCGAGGCCCGGAGGCGCGCCCTCGCGGTCGCGGCCGAGGCGCTTGAGGCGGCCGAGGCGGCCATGGCCGAGTTGCTCGCAGCCGCGGGCTGCGCCGACGAGGCGATGCTGGCGCCGCTGCTCGACCGGCTCGACCAGGCGGAAATCCGTGCCGGACGCATCGCGGAGGCGCGCGAGCGGCTTGCCGGCCTCGGCGATGGGCGGAGCGAGGACGAGATCCGCGCCGCGATCGACGGCCGCGACGACGCGGGGCTGGCGATGGCGGCGGCCGAGACCGAGGCGGCGCATGCCGAGGCGCGAATCGCCCGCGACGCGGCGATTGAGTCGGACACGCAGGCCCGGTCGGCGCTCGCCGCGCTGGACGGGCGCGAGGGCGCGGCTGCGGCGGCACAGGACGAACAGGATGCGGTGGCCGAGATCGCCGAGGCGGTCGAGCGCTTCAGTCGCGATCATGTCGCGGCGCGCCTGTTGTCGGCGGCGATCGAGCGCTACCGGGCCGAACACCAGAACCCCATCGTCGAACGCGCCTCCACCGCCTTCCAGATGCTGACGGACGGGCAGTGGAGCGGAATTGGCATCGACTATGACGAGGATCCGCCGCGCCTTGCGGCCATGCGCGACGGCGGTCATTTCTCGCCGGAGACGCTTTCCGAGGGGACGCGCGACCAGCTTTTCCTGGCGCTGCGCATCGCGGCGATCGAGGAGCATGCCCGCCGCGCCTCGCCGCTGCCCTTCATCGCCGACGACCTCTTCATCACCTTCGATGAGAAGCGCACGGCAGCAGGCTTCCGGCTTCTGGCCGAGCTCGGCGCGGTGACGCAGGTGATCGTGTTCTCGCACCACCTTCACGTCGCCGAACAAGCCGTCGCCGTGCTGGGCAAGCAGGCGGCGGTAATCGAGCTTTGAGGGTGTTTTTCCCTTCTCCGCTTGAGGGGAAGGGGCGCCTTGCTCTGCCCTTTGCCGCCCGCCCTCCGTCATCGTGGCCACCGAGCCGGGATCCATGCAGCCGCCGTCGGGGTAAGCAAGGGGCAGGGGCCAAGCGAAATCAGGGTTGCGGATGCATGGCTCCCTGCCTTTGCAGGGATGACGGCCAGGCGTGGGCGGTTCCTGTGTCTGGCTGGCCCCGAACCAGGCGTGAATCTCGCTGCCCGTCCCGGGACAATGGGTGGGCAACGAGGCTCGGCGGGCCTAACCTGCTGCCGTCGTCCATTCTCCAAAGCTGCGGATGAACCGGTCGACCTCTTCTGCCGTGTTGTATTGGGCGAGGCCGACGCGGACCACGCCGCCCTTGTCCATCAGGCCCAGGCGGGTCGTGGGCTCGATGCCGTAGTTGTGGCCGTGCCAGAGCGAGATGTTCTTCCTGGCCATCGCCATGCAGATATCGGCCGGGTCGGTGCCCTCATAGGTGAAGGAGACCGTCGGCACGCGGCGAGACAGCGCCTGCTTCTCCGTCAGGCCCTGGATCTTGAGCTTCGGGAAGGATTGCAGCCCTTCGATCAGGCGCGCCGTCAGCACGCGCTCATGCGCGTCGACGGCGTGCATGCCGGCGACGAAGCGTTCGCGCCGTGTCGCAGCGTTGGAGGCGCCGCCGAAAGTGGTGCCGATCCATTCGAAATGCTCGATCGCGCCGAGCACGCCGGCCAGCGACTCGCGATTGGTGGTGCCGGTTTCGAACTTGCCCGGCGGGATCGTCGACGAGGCGCGCACCTTGTAGGCCTCGAGCCGGTCGAGCACGTCGCGCCGTCCCCAGAGCACGCCATGATGCGGTCCGTAGAACTTGTAGGCGGAGCAGACGAGGATGTCGCAGCCGAGATCCTGCACGTCGATGACGCCATGCGGGGCGAACTGCACGGCGTCGACATAGACGAGCGCGCCGACGGCCTTTGCAGCCTTGGTGATCGCCTTGACGTCGTGGATGGTGCCGGTGACGTTCGAGGCATAGCCGATCGCCGCCACCTTGAGCCTGTCGGTGATCACATCGTCGAGTTGGGTCAGGTCGAATTCGAAGGCCTCGGGGTCGAAGTCGATCCAGTGGACGACGAGGCCCTTGTCCTCGGCCAGCATCAGCCAGGGTGCGACATTGGCGTCGTGATCCATGCGGGTCAGCAGGATCTCGTCGCCTTCCTTCAGAGTGCGGCCGATGGCCCGCGACATCGAGAAGGTGAGGGTGGTCATGTTCTGGCCGAAGATCACCTCGTGCCAGTCATTGGCGTTGAAGAGGTCGCCCATCGCCTTGTGGGCTTCCTGCGCCTGGGCTACGGCGCGCTGCGAGGTGTCGAAATAGCCGCCGAGATTGGCGTTGTCCTCGATCAGCGCGTGGTTGATGCGGTCGATGACGCGGCGCGGCACCTGGGTGCCGGCCGGATTGTCGAAGAAGACGGGGGCGGCGTCGCCGCGATTGGCGATCGCCGGAAACTCATGGCGTATGGCGTCGATATCCAGGCGTGAATCGGCCATGGCCGCTCTCCCGTTCTCTTGTTCTTGTTGGTTCAGCGATGAATGGCGACGACGCGGGCCGGGAAGCCGGAACCGCCGCGGGCCTTGGGCCAGCTCGCGAGGATCAGCGCGCCGGCCTCGGGCACCTTGTCGAGATTGTTCATAAGCTCGATCTGCCAGCGGTCGAGCGAGAGAATGTAGTGTTCGAGCGCATAGATGCCGGCCGAGGTGGAGAGACCGGGATCCGTGTCGATCTGCTCGTGTCCGACCGCGGTGATTCCGCGTTCGGTGAACAGATGCTCGAGAACCTCGCGGCTCCAGCCGGGCGTATGGACGATGCCATCGGTCGAGCGGTTGTAGAAGCGGTCGGAATCCGGCCAGCGCTTGTACCAGTCGGTGCGGAGCGCCACGAATGCCTTCTCGGGGATGCGGCCGTTGCGCGCCTCCCATTCTGCCACGTCATCGAGCGTCGGCGTGGCGTCGGCGT
>JAFKJZ010000285.1:0-510 GCA_017305815.1 Hyphomicrobiales bacterium | reverse complement strand
GCGTGGCGTCGGCATCCGCCGCCACGCGTTCGCTGATGTCGAGGACGACGAGCGGCAGCAGCATCTCCGAGACCGGGATCTCGTCGAGCGTCCTTCCACCTTCGATGAAGTGGACGGGCGGATCGACATGGGTCCCCCACTGCCCGGGAATGCTGTAGCGATGGACTTGAAATCCATGACCCTTGGCAAAATCGAACAGGAGTTCACGTTCCTCGTCCGGGAATGACGCGAAATGCGGCTGGCCCGGATGAAAGGCGTGAGTGAGGTCCGTGAAGGTCGCATCGGCAAGGGTGCGATAGAGATCCCAGAGGCTGCTGCTGCCGTTCATGGTTCCTACGGCTCCGGAACGAAGGTCGGAGCGGCTTCGCCGGCGAGCACGAGCTTGCCGTCCTTGACGCCGATGACCGAGACGGACTTGTCCGGAACGGCGACGCCCGGGCGGTAGCTGATCGTGCCGGTGACGCCGGCGAGACCCTGGGTCGCGGCAAGGGCGTCGCGGATCTTGGCCGG